>NZ_JAHKSP010000040.1:0-31373 GCF_021733735.1 Mycetohabitans sp. B2 | reverse complement strand
CGCAAATGTAATCTGTTCTTCAGTGTATCTGCTCTTCTTCACGACATGACCTTCTGCTTGTTAAGGTTGCATCATGCCGGATTTTTTCTACTTTTGAATGGCCCAGTTTTTTGGGGTAGCCTCAACTGCGGAAAATTGCGTCCTTGGTGAGCAATGGAAGCGCGGAAGAACTGCAAAAAATTTGGAATCTGGAAAGATGAGCGAGGAAGAGGGCGGGTTGTTGCTTCGCTCGCACACGTTTAGCAAATCGGCCATCCGGCGTAAGCGCCGGGGCTCACCTCGTAGCAGCCAGCGGCCCTTTACGTATGGCTGCCTTGCGGTAGTCGCAACATTAACGTCATAGAATGCACTGGCGAGGATTGAAATCCGTAGCGCTCGTAGAACTGACGTGCACGCTCATGCAGCGCATGGACAAGCAAGGCCCGAACGCCGACATTCTCCGATACGGCCTGTACTCGGCATACCGCGTCTTGCAGCAAGGCCGCACCGAGTTTGATGCCCTGAGCCCGTAGATCGACTGCAAGCCGAGCCAGCACCATGACCGGAACCGGATCTGGCATATTGCGGCGAACCGCGCCGGTGGCTTGCTGATGTGAAACCGCCCCTGCTGCCAACGCATAATAGCCGAAGACGCGCTGGTCAGCATCAACCGCGACAAACGTATGACTGGCCCCGCTCAGGTGATTAATTAACGCTCGACGCTTAAGCCACTCATTTAAAGCTGACTCGCCACAGTCAAACTCATCAAGCCGATGCTGAGCGCATAGGGACTGCGGGGCAAAAAGTTCCACACTCACTTCCAGGGGGCCTTAATGTTCATCAAGCGCTTAAGGCCCGGATTGGCGCTTTGCGGCGCGTCTAGCATTGCCACGAACTGCTGGAACTTGTCAGCGTCCAAATGGAAAAACACCCGATCCAGCACAACCGCTTGTGCTCGCTCGCACGCGACTTCGAGCATGAAGTCGGAGCGGTTCTTGCCTAGTAAGCTTGCGGCATGGTCGATCAAATCGCGCTGTTCAGGCAGGGCACGTAGATTGATAGCGGCGTCTCGCATGATAGCTCCTTGTATATACAATAGATACACTATATTAGTGTATATCTGTTGTCAATACAACAGAGCCGACAGCCAGCATTTGGGTGGCGCTCTGGATCCACGCGCGGCAACGCGTTGCTTTTGCTACAAGAGTCTTGACTGGCAGTGACCCACGCCCCGTAAGATGCGCTTTGAAATGCGCCGACCACGCTGCGCATCGGCTATCAGAAGTACGGTACGCTGGTGCTGCTCAAGGGCACGCTCGGAAAGCGGCTGGCCGCGTAAGGCGTCGCGGTTTCATGGCTGGAGTTTTCCGCCGGGCTGTAATTGCTGGAGGGGCTCAACGCGAATGCCCTAGACCTAGAAACCACCAGCGAGATGCTGCCGGTATTTGTCCAGGCGGGGGCGTCGACTTCATCTATGTCAGTAGTGAACCGTCCGCCCCGGTGGCCGAAGCGATCGCCGTGCAACACGATTCGCCGATTCGTTCGGTCGCACAATTGCGCGGCAAGCGCGTTGTGTTGAAAAAGGGCTCCAACGTCTATTACATACTTGTGCGCGCGCGCTGCAGCGGGCTGGGCTGAGCTATGCGGATATCCGTCCCATCTGTCTGCCGCCGGCGATGCCCGTGCGGCATTCGTACAGGCAGCGTCGGCGCGTGGGTGATTTGGGAGCCGTATTTTGCGGATTGTCAACACGCGTCTAGAGCGATCGTCGCTGCAGTTCAGCTGCTGCATACCGCGCCGTGCTACCGGGCGATCGCGTCGCTTGGCAGGTGATCTCTCAGGATGCGGTCGTTGGTCTTTGAATCCGGGCGCTTGATCGGCATGTTGTCTGGATTATTGGCCTTGCCTGCGTCTTCAGGACGTTTTGACATGCCGCCTGCGCCACTGCTTGGGACTGGCGCAGACGACCCGGTGCCCGCATGGGCGGATCTCGTGCCGGACGAAACCGCTACAGCGGGCGACGCCGCCGCGCCGGCCGGGATCGTCCAACCGGAGAGCGGTGTGCGATGGTCTGCCGCGATGCCGGCGCAGGGCGCAGCAACTGCGGAGGCGGTTGCCACCGCGACGCTGTATATTGCCAGCCATGTCATGTGCCTCATCGCTTTCTCCTTTTGTCGCACCACAGCGGCTAGCGCCTGCGCGAACTCGATTCCATTTTCTATTAAAGTATAAATCGCACCGTAGAGTACTGCGCGCTGTTGCAGGCGCTGACTACGCTGGCGGGATGTTGCCGGCCGGGCCCACATCGCGGCGCGCGCCGGCGGGCACGCCGGCCAGCACGACATATTGATTGCTCGATGAATCGGTGCTCGAACGCACAGAAGGTCGGCGCCGAGCAAATTATGATCTCGCTGTGGCCGCAGTGGGCCACCTGCGTGCTTGGGGCTGCCGGTGTTCGTCGCGGCGCTTTGTTTGCTTCTCTGTTCAATGAGCCGGACCCCGGACGGTTTCGATGCCGGTGGCCGGCGTTTTCGCGCGTGGGCCACGATGTACCGGGGACGCGGTTATTGCCGGTCCGCATTTTCATGCCATCCATTTTTTGGGAATAGTCAAATGACACGTATGATTGCTGCAATACTCATGCTGACCGGGGTCGCGCTGGCCGGGTGCAACACGGTGTCCGGCGTAGGGCAGGATATCTCCGCGGGCGGCAGGGCGATGACTCACTCCGCGGAGGAGGCGAAGTAGCAAAAGAAGCCGCAGCGCGTGGCTGCGACCGAAGACTTTCCAGTGGGCCGAGGGTGGTCCAGCGATGATCATCAGGGGGCATACCCGGCTTTCTCTGTTTGCCTGGGCAGGCCCCGATCCGTCAGAATGGACGGACGAGGCACCAGCATGGTGCCCGGTGCGCGGCTGAGCAGCGGGCGAAGCCGTATCCTCTGACCGGCACGTAAAGCGCCCGACGCTGATTTTGGGCCCATGTCGGCACGCAGAGCAGTGTGTTCGCTGAAATGGCATCACGAAGCTGAAATTCCATGAACTGCCTGATAGATGACACGAGCGTCGCCGCGTCGAGGAACATGGTTCGCCTGTTGTCATGCCGCTAATAGCGCTTGCTGCTTACTTCGAGTCACATGCCTGGCACCTACGGGTCCAAAATTTCTTCGGGTCAGTTGGCACCCGGCATGGTCGTTTCAGCAGTATGGTCGGAATGATGAAGGCCGGCACCCACCAACTTGCCGGCAGCGTCGACGTATGGCTCGAGTCCGGCGGCGTCGGACATAGTGAGACAATCCGCGCAGAGCGAGCGCTCTCAACGGCTCCGGGCTACTGCGATGAGTTCAAGTTTTGAAGTAATGTATTTTTGAATTAGGGGCTCCCTAGCCCGTCGCGGGCTGGGCTTTTTGCGCAGAGACACGCGCGGGTGCGAGGCCGTCGCAGAGACGATAAAATGTCGGTTTGCCGCGATACTCGCGTATTCCGCGACTGCTGCTCCGATGACCGACTTCAACGCCCATCGTGCCCGACGCATCTGCGTCGCGCCGATGATGGACTGGACCGACCGCCATTGCCGCTATTTCCACCGGCAATTATCCCGCCACGTCTACCTATACACGGAAATGGTGACGACTGGCGCCCTGCTGTTCGGCGACGTTGCACGACACCTGTCGTTCACGCCACAGGAGGCCCCGATTGCATTACAGCTTGGCGGCAGCGAGCCGGACGAGCTTGCCCGCTGCGCGAAACTTGCAGAGCAGTGGGGCTACGATGAAGTCAATCTGAATTGTGGCTGTCCGTCCGAGCGGGTGCAGCGCGGCGCATTCGGCGCGTGCCTGATGAAGGAGGCAACGCTGGTCGCCGATTGTGTGAAGGCAATGTGCGATGCTGTCGCGGTGCCCGTGACGGTCAAGCATCGGATCGGCGTGGACGCGATCGATGACTATGGGTTCGTGCGCGATTTCGTGGGCACTGTGGCGCAAGGTGGATGCCGCGTATTCATCGTGCACGCGCGCAACGCGATACTGAAGGGACTGTCGCCGAAAGAGAACCGCGAGATTCCACCGTTGAAGTATGACTACGCGTACCGGCTCAAGCGTGACTTCCCTGAGTTCGAGATCGTCATCAATGGCGGCATCAAGACGTTGGATGAGGCGCATGAACACCTGCACCACGTCGACGGCGTGATGATCGGGCGCGAAGCCTATCACAATCCCTTTCTGCTGGCAGATGTCGATAGGCGCTTCTACGAGCCGTCGGCGCTGGCGCGTACGCGCGGCGAGGTCGAGCAGGCGATGATCGAGTATATTGGGGCCGAACAGGCTCGGGGTACCTACATTGGCGCCGTCACGCGGCATATGCTCGGGCTTTATCGCGACCAACCTGGCGCGAGAGGTTGGCGCCGCGTGTTGTCGGATCATCGAAAACTGGCCACTGGCGATTCGCGCATATTTGACGAGGCGCGCGCCATGTTGAACGCCCGCCCGGCCGGGCACGATCACATGGCAAAAGCGCATGTCGAGTGAAGCCGGTAGCTGGGTCAGAATTTTTTGCGTCCCACCGCTAGCAAAATGGGAAATCCCTGCGTATAATTCCGGTCTCCGCTGGTGATTGTTCTCACCGGCGTGCAGCGTGCCTCGATGTATCGGTTCCTGCAGTGGTGGCCGTAGCTCAGTTGGTAGAGTCCAGGATTGTGATTCCTGTCGTCGTGGGTTCGAGTCCCATCGGCCACCCCAAAGAATTTTTAAGAAAATCAAGCGTTTATAAAACGGCACTGAGATTTTATCCAGTGCCGTTTTTGCTTTGTCATTCTCAAGTTGAGAATGACATGCTTCGCCGCTTTGCGATTTTTGTGCGGTCGTCAGCGCGTGCGGTCGTCGCCGGATTTGCATCAAGAGCCGGCAGCATGCCGCGTTCTGCCCTGTGCCTGGTCACGTAGTAGGCGTGCAGCTCGTGGAACGTGAACCGCCTTTCGATTTTTTTAGCTCGAGCGCCTTGCCTATCAGCTTCGCCATCCCGCCTTGGAGTCGGCCGACGTATGGTGCGTCCCATAGCGGTTCGAGAACCTGGCTTGCGGCTTCACCCGCTGCTCGCCTCGAAGTAAGCCACGCAATTGGGCGCTTGCACTTACCGTCTGGCGACCATGATGCGCACTGGAAAAGGATGATGCCACTGAACGAACACGAGAGAATCTACTGGCGTTGGCCGTCATCGGCGCAATACTGGGGCTGCGTAAGCTGCTGGCCAACGACGAGCGGGTCAGGCCGCAAACCACTGCCTATGCAGACCTCGACGCAGCAGTGGCAGAGCGCGTTTCCGCCGTTGCGGCCGGCGCCCAGCGAGAAATAAAGAAGCTTCGCGCGCTCCAAGGCTACATGTGTGCAGTACGGCCGCAGACGGTTAGTTGCCGATAAGCAATATTGTTGCTGTCATGGACTAAACAGCATGCGTGAAGCGTAGCGGAGGCAAAAATGACCTTTTATCCGACCATGGTCTGAAAATTCCGCCAATCTGCTATTAGCAGCAGCCGTTTGGTTGTGCTGCGGGCGTTGCCAGCCCATACACTGGATTGGCAAGTCCGCTCCAATATTAATTCACTCGCCACATGATTGGCAATCCAGCTTGTTTTAGAATAAAGCTTGCCGTGCAAACCCTATGTTTTGCATTTGCGTGACAATGGAGGTTTCCGTAATTCACCGAATAGACAAACAAATAGCGATTGCCTGAGCAGGGTTGTCGCCATGATTACCCGCGTAACAGTTGGCCATCCAACCATTGCCGTGCGGCCCTGACGTGTGTAACCATGCTTTGTCCCCGTTTTGGCAGTTGCCGCCACCAGCGATAACAATTTCGTCGGCGTTACAAGTAGCAAGGCCAACGTCAGGCTTTCCAGTATGCGGGTTAACCATGTTCCCAAACTCGCTAAATACCGTGCGTATCTTGGCGCCCGCCAGTGCAGTTTTCCATACCCCAGATTGGCAAAAAAGTGGGGTTCCGTTGGCATTCCTGGCTTGGCGACCGTTCTCCGGACATCTATCGCCCTCTTCCACGATGTTATTCACTTGAACGTCTTGGACCCGTATCGTACTAGTCTGATTGGGGACGGCCATGGAGTATCCTTCAATATCGACATCTCCGACATCAGACCAAGCCGACGATGTCACAAGCGGGAACAAAAGCATCAAAATAAGTTTGATTGTTTTGCGCATGGTTAATCTCATCCCGTATAAAAAAGTTTATTAATTCACCATCCGAGTGGCCCCGCAAAAAATATAGGTTTTTATAAACACAGTTGCAAGCGTTGCGGCTGAATAAATTATAAATGAAAGAATAGTCCGCTATCATAGGTTATTGTTGCATAATCTACATGGCTCCCTTAGCCAGATTGCCTAAAATAACTTGTTGAGCGCTAGCAAGTCGGCTCTGAATTCCCCTGGAAGGCATATGCGGCTAGGCTGCGAACTCGAAACGGTGTTGTGGGAGTTGCAAAGAGCGGGCATATTGGGGTGTGAAACCTGCCAATCCTGACGAGGTATGGATGGGTCCGAAGACGCCGGTGACAGCGGAAGATTGTTTCGCCAACCGCTGCGCGAGCCGACCAATTTGAAGCATCCGTGGTCTGCCTTGCCGTCTGTGCGACTAGGAGCGGTTGGGCACGGCGATGAACGTGAGTACCGTGCCGCACCGGGGCCGACCGGCCAATTCGCCGCGCTTAACCGCAGGGCTGCTGTATTTGCAGCACGTCTTCGATCTGTCGGACGAGGACGTGCTCTGGCAATGGTTCGAGAACCTGTATTGGGTGCGCCGGAAGATCGGCAAGGTGCAGGTGGTGAGAGCCCACTACGATGAAGGCATAGAGAGCCACATCGCCCCGAGCCGTGCATGGGCATCCCCGAGGAGGGCAGCGAAGCGTTGGCAGAGGAATGTGCGGGCCAGCCATGGAGCCCCGCAAGGGTATAGATACCGGGCGGTGATGGAAAAGGCAATTGCCCACCCCACCGATTCGCGCCTGCTTAAACGTTGTCGGAAACATTGAGTGAGGGCTGCGGCCCGGAACGGGCTGAAGTTGCGGCAGAACGACAATCACGAAGCGCCGCGTCTGGCAAGCCAGACCGGCCGCTATGCGCATGCGAAGCCGCACAAGCGGATGAAGAAGGCGCTTTGGCGCTTGTGGTCGCGCGTTGGGCGCGTGGTGCGTGGTGCGTGACGTCGAGCGGCAACTGGACGGATTAGCCCAGCAAAGTCGTGCGGCGTTGAAAGAGCTGATCGGTCCCGCAGTCCGCCGTCGCTGACCGTGGCTATAAGAGTGTCGCCATCGATGGTGTGAAGGTCTATCATCCGGGTTTGCGACGTGGTATCACACGACTCATCCGCAGGCCAAAACTATTAGTTCATGGCCGGCTAATTATGCAACGGTATGCAAGTGTGTCGCTGATTGTCAAACTCGTTAATCCGTCGAGAGTGCGGGGATTACGTACCGGCTAATTTGATGAGCCCGGATCATCGTGATAAGTATTCCAAAGAATATTTGACGATCTGCCGCATCTATGTACAACAGGGGAATGCACTGACCTGAACATGCTGTGTTAAAAACTAGTTGGGAGGCAAAGAAGTTAAAGGTTAAAAAGAGAGGATTTTTCTACATCAACGCTTTGCCCGCCTTACGGTTTGAGGAATCTTCCCGTAAGACAGGCACCCGAAGAGCAGGCATAATAAAATGACAAAATTTGAGATTTTCTATTTATAGTGGTTGTCGTATAAGCAGGCAGATTTTGACAACACTCTATTGGTGGTTAGTTGTTTATTATTATTTCTGTGCGCTTCATCGGTTCCTTTCAATAAGAATATAGGGTATGTTTTCTTGTGGGGATTTATTTATGGAAGAGCTGGCGGTGTAAACTCCGACAATGCGGAAACCCATTTGATAAATTTGCGATGTGGTTGTTAATGGTCTATAAAAAAAATTTTCCATAATTCCGTCGTCGCACTTCCATTGCATATTAGGCCCCAATTCTGTACTGGCTATAATATTTTGTCCTCTTTCTGCTTGTTTTACAGGAAAGCAAAATCCGCCATCCATTGCAAATGCATTATTTATTGCGAGAAGCATCATAAAAATCAAAGAGATTAAGTATTTTTTAATCATTATGGCTCTCCTTTGGTAAATAAGTTAAGCGATGCGATGCAGTGCGGATGAAACTTCACTTATATAAAATTTATCAGCTGGCGTAAGGAAAATTTCCCATGTGTACGAGTGCGTCACTAGCATACAGTTATTTATCCTCGCTGCGCTAAGCGTAACATGCGGTTTCCCCGATGGCTAGCATGAGCAGCCCAACCAACATGGTGGCGTAAACATCGATGAAGAATACCGAATAATCCGCCATATTTGATATGTATTATGCCATGCGTGTGACCAAAGCCCGCTGAGTGCAAAGTCAGTGTTTACTAATTGGAATACACCGTAAATGTTATCAATCAAAAATTTCACTGTGTGAACCAAGTTGCACCATTCTGAGCAGTTTTCACTAAGCCATTACGTTACCGCGTGCAAGCAACAAGCGTCATTGCTTCCAGACCAGATGCCGAGCTTGCGGATCCGGCCGGTCGTAGGTGTGTCTCTCACGGGTAGGGAGGGTTATTGGTTAATGCGTGAGTCAGCCGTCAGGCGCCGTTTCATGCCGTTTGAGAACTCCGTGACACGGGCGTAAGCCTTGTTGTCGAGCTGGGTGAATTCGAGCAGCGACGGCTTCGCGCATTGCCCGTGCATGCCAGAATGCCGAAGTACCAGGTAAGCACGCGTAGATTCTCGATGACGGAAAGTTCGGATGGAGAGCATCAAGTCGCGGCACGACACTCATGCGCGCACGGGCCCGCCGAGCCCATGAATGATGCCCGCATCCGGCGGTGCCATGCCGAGCAACATACGCAGTGTGGTCGTCTTGCCGGAGCCTTCGATTTGAGTAACCCATAGCCCTGCCCGTTCTGGCGGTAAATCAACAGGGCATCGATGACCATATTATTTGCATGGACTTTTTTTGACGCTGGTAAATTCAATCGCGTGTTTAGGCATCGAGGGCAGAGTCGGCATTGAGATCGATCCTGGCAATCGATTCCTGGATACGTGTTTTCCTGCATTTTTTGTTGATTCCGACGGTCGAAGATGCACGGATGGATTCACTTTTTGAACCAACGGAGGTCGACATCGCCAGCTATCGAACCATTTTGCTGTGCTACGATGGGTCGCGGGAAGGTCGCAAGGCAGTGGAAAAGCCGCAAGGCATTGTGTCAGGGAACCGAGCTGGCACTCGACCTTAGGGCGCAGACGCATGTGCTGGCTGTCGTGAACATGTGCTCGAGCATTGCGCAAAGCGCGGGGTTGATGACCGATGTGGCGTGCGGGCAGTTCGAGCAGGCGGCGCGGGACATTCTGCAGGACGGGGTGGATTGGCTCCAGAAACGGGGCCTGAGTGCGCATGGCCGTTTCGCATTGGGCAATCCGATTGACGAAATCACCCAGTGTGCGGAGCATATGCAGGCGGGTCTCGTCGTGGTCGGTCATCGTGCGCACCGGCTTGGCTCGCTGGTGGACAGGCCCGGAGAATACGTAGTTGCTGGACCGCGTTCGCTGCAGCATCCTGGTTGCCGTCTCGAGCGCGGGCGAAGCGAATGAAGTCGAGTTATCCACCGCTGCAGCGGCGGAAAGGGTTTGAGTTGTCGCGCTACGGTGTGGATTCACATGGGTCGGCCCCGTGTCGCAATGACCCGCATCATGAACCGTTGAGTTTGACTCCAACAAGTTGCCAGCTGAAAACGCCGGTTCGGTTAAAAATCATCCTATACGGCGGGTCCTTCGAATCAGTGCGGTATCGGACTACGAACTCGTTGAGGCCGCGATAGGCGGCACTCGCGCGAACTTCGCCGCTTACGGACGCGCCGGCCGCGGGCTGTCGGCCGCCTGGTGCGCTGGGGCCGGCGGAATCCGACGTACCGGAAACGGCTGCGCCGCGTGTCGCACTCGCTTGCGGAACCCGCACCGGGCCCGGCGGTGTCGTGTCGCTTGCCAAATCGCGCGGGGGCATGCCGGCTAGCAACGCGGCCACACCGTCTGGCGTTGCATAGACTTCGACAATCGGTGCGATTAACGCGGAACCGACCATCGTGCCGACACTGGCGACTGCCTGCGCCAGCGGCGAATCATCTGCATGCGCGCCGACCGCACGCGTGATCCGTGCATTGAGTTCCTGTTTCAAACTGGCACGCAATGCAGGGTAGTCGACGTATCGATTGACCGTCTCGGCGTCGCGCGCATCGGCTGCATGCTCCAGGCGGTTCAGGACGATATAAGGCGACGCGTAGCTGAGCACGCCTGCCACCCCGCTAGCCAGCGTCACCCCTGCGGCGACAAGACGCTTAAATGAGGCCGATGTCATATGCGCAGTTGTAGCGCGAACAAATTAATCCAGCAAACCGTGGGCAACCCCAGTCTCCTCTGCCGCGATATACCGGTCGATCATGCTGCAAACCGCATCGATATGGCCCACTAGTACCACGCGCGATGCACTGCGGTAGACGCGCACCGGTTCGTCCTCCCGCCATGGGCGACGACGGGCCGGTTCGGCCTGAGGCACGCCGTGGCGCAGCGGCACGCGCGCGAAAGCCGGTAAGCTAGATGGCAATTCCATGTACTCCCGCACGACGTGTGCCATGCCGTCGTGCATTGGTGCGGTCGGGCGCTGTGCCGGCGTCGCGCCGCCCATCAACAGACCGAACGAAGTGGCGGGGTGCGATGATGCACCGCATGGCACGAGGCCTCGCAGATGACGCAGGCGCCCGAACGCGCGTAACGGAAACAGGCGGGCAAGTCGTTTCATCGGTTTCTCCGTGTCGGTATTTAGAACGCGTTGGGGCGGATCAAGCCGACCGCAATGCCTTCCAATTCAAAATCTTCTTGTCCCGGGCTCACAATGATGTTCTCGTAATCCGGATTTTCTGCGATCAATTCGATGCCATTTACCAGCCGATGGAAGCGCTTGACCGTCACGTCGTCGCCCAGCCGCGCCACCACAATCTGGCCTTCTTTCACATCGTGCTGTTTCTGTACGGCCAGCAGGTCTCCGTCGAAGATGCCTGCATCGCGCATCGACATCCCGCGTACTTTCAGAAGATAGTCGGGCCGGCTCACAAACAGCGCTGGATCGCACGCGTAATGCTGCGCGATATGCTCCTGAGCCAGGATCGGACTGCCGGCCGCGACGCGACCGACCAGCGGCAGCGATAACTGCATGACCGCTGGATGTGGCAGCGTGTACTGGTGCGGTCCGTCTTCCATTGACAGCAATCGGATCCCGCGTGACGCACCCGCCGCCAGTTCGATCACCCCTTTGCGCGCCAACGCGCGCAAGTGCTCTTCGGCCGAGTTGGCTGAGCTAAAGCCGAGTTCTGCAGCGATCTCGGCGCGCGTCGGCGGAAAGCCGGTGCGCTCGATCGCGCGGCGGATCAAGTCGTAGACCTGCTGCTGACGGGCGGTGAGTTTAGTCATGAGGTTACTGTATGGATGAACAGGTTCCTGTATTTTTATACAGTATTCGCAGTATTTCAAGTGTTACTTGAAATCGTTGTCTGTTTGCTCGTGGCATAAATTGTTGGCGCGCCGCCCGGTCTCTTACGACTTTTGAATATAAAAGCATAAGGAACGATTATTTTTGATAATGAAACGCGTTCGTTAGACTTGGCCGGTCCTCACGACATCCACGGGCATACAAATGAGCGAACAGGTAACGGGGCGGGCGCGGCAGCGCGACAGTGCATCGGTGTGGCGGCGGTTAGCCGCGACATGGGTGCTGACGTGCGGCATCGTGGCCAGTGGCGCGGCCGTCGCGGACAGGACGCTACTCAATGTGTCGTATGACCCGACGCGAGAACTGTACCAGGACATGAATCAAGCGTTCGCAAAAGAATGGAAGGCCAAGACCGGCGAGACCGTATCGTTCAGACAGTCGCACGGCGGCTCGGGCGCGCAGGCGCGTTCGGTCATCGATGGCTTGCAGGCGGACGTTGTCACGTTGGCGCTGGCCTACGATATCGATGCGATCGCCAAGCAGGGATTGATTGACGCGGATTGGCAAAAACGCTTGCCGGACCATGCGGCGCCGTACACGTCGACGATCGTGTTCGTTGTGCGCAAGGGCAATCCGAAACGGATCAAGGACTGGGACGATCTGGTCAAGCCGGGCGTGTCCATCGTCACCCCGAACCCAAAGACTTCCGGTGGCGCACGCTGGAACTACCTGGCCGCATGGGCGTACGCGTTGCACCAGCCGGGTGGCAGTGAGCAAAAAGCGCGCGAGTTCGTCGCAAAGCTGTACAAGAATGCCGGTGTGCTCGATTCCGGCGCACGGGGTGCGACTACCAGCTTCGTGCAACGCGGTATCGGCGACGTGCTGGTCGCCTGGGAAAACGAAGCATTCCTGTCGCTCAAGGAGTTCGGGCCTGACCAATTCGAGATCGTGATGCCATCGGTCAGCATTCTGGCCGAACCACCGGTCGCGCTGGTCGACAAGGTGGTGGACCGCCGCGGCACGCGCAAGCTCGCGCAGGCTTACCTGAACTTTCTGTACACCGAGCAGGGCCAGCAGATCGCGGCAAAGCACTTCTATCGGCCGCGCTCGAGCAAGGTGCCCGACGCGCTGATCCGGCAGTTCCCAAAGCTTAAGTTGTACACGGTCAACGATACATTCGGCGGATGGGCGAAGGCTCAAAAAGTGCATTTTGCCGACGGTGGCGTATTCGATTCGATTTATCAGCCACAGTAAGCCGACGATGGCTGCCAGGCGGCGGCCCGCGGCCTGAGAGGGCTGCCGGCGTACGCCGAGCCCGAATCCCCTGGGTCGGGTGCGAGCGGTGCTTGGAGGCGAGTAGCAGGCATGAGTCGTTTTTATTTTCGCAAGCCCAGTGCGTTGCCCGGGTTCGATGTCACGTTCGGTATCACGGTCGCGTATTTGGGCCTAGTGGTGCTGGTCCCGCTTGCCGCGGCTTTCTTGAAGACGGCGACATTGACGTGGCCCGAGTTTGCGCGTGCCGTCGCGTCGCCGCGCGTGCTGGCCTCGTACCGGCTCACGTTCTGCGCGTCGCTGGGCGCCGCGCTGCTCAATGTGGTGTTCGGCTTTGTCGTAGCATGGGTGCTGGTGCGGTATGAGTTTGCGTTCAAGCGGCTTGTCGATGCGGTGATCGATCTGCCGTTCGCTTTGCCCACCGCGGTCGCTGGCATTGCGCTGGCCGCCGTCTATTCGGGTAACGGCTGGGTAGGCTCGCTGCTCGTCCCGCTTGGCATCAAGGTGGCATTCACGCCGCTCGGGGTGCTGGTCGCGCTGACCTTCATTGGATTGCCGTTCGTGGTCCGCACCGTGCAACCGGTGCTGGAGGAGTTCGAGCGCGAGCAGGAGGAGGCCGCTGCCTGCCTCGGTGCGACGCGCTGGCTGACCTTTCGCCGCGTGGTCCTGCCGTCGTTGCTGCCCGCGCTGCTGACGGGTTTTGCGCTCGCGTTTGCGCGTGCGCTCGGCGAATATGGCTCGGTGATTTTTATTGCGGGCAATATGCCAATGAAGTCTGAAATCACATCATTGTTGATCATTACGAAGCTGGAACAGTACGACTATGCAGGGGCGACGGCCCTGGCCGTCGTGATGCTGCTCGTATCGTTCGTGCTGCTGCTGACGATCAACACGCTGCAATGGGTGCTGCAGCGGCGCACGTCCAGTACGCGCTGCGCGACGCCACCCAGTGTCGCACCGTCCGTGGTCACGGCTGGCGAGGCGCGATGAGCCAGCAAGCCACTCAATCGGCGGTCGCAATCGATGCTGGCGTGCAGCCGAGGCGGGCATCGCGTGTAGACGTGACGACCGAGCCGCGTGCGGTACGGTGGGCGCTGACTGCGATCGCGCTGCTTTTTCTTGGCCTGTTCCTGGTGCTGCCGCTGGCCGCGGTGTTCTATCAGGCGCTAGCCAAGGGCGTGGGGGTCTATCTGGACGCCTTGACCGACGCGGATGCACTGTCGGCGATCAAGCTGACATTGATCACGGCGGTGATCGCTGTGCCGCTGAACGTTGTATTCGGCTTATGCGCGTCATGGGCGATCGCAAAGTTCGAGTTCCGCGGCAAGAGTCTACTGACTACGCTGATTGACTTGCCATTTTCGGTCTCGCCGGTGATCTCCGGGCTGATCTACGTGCTGATGTTCGGTGCGCAAGGCTGGTTTGGCCCGTGGCTACAAGATCGCAACGTGCAGATTATCTTCGCGGTGCCAGGCATCGTGCTGGCGACGGTGTTCGTCACGTTTCCATTTGTCGCGCGCGAATTGATCCCGCTCATGCAGGCGCAGGGCGCCGACGAGGAGGAGGCGGCCCGTGTGCTGGGCGCCTCCGGCTGGCAGATCTTTTGTCGCGTGACGCTGCCCAACGTTAAGTGGGGCCTGTTATACGGCGTGATCTTGTGCAATGCCCGCGCCATGGGCGAGTTTGGTGCAGTCTCGGTGGTTTCTGGCCACATTCGCGGGCAGACCAACACGATGCCCTTGCACGTGGAAATTCTCTACAACGAATACAACTTCGTCGCCGCGTTCGCGGTCGCGTCGCTACTGGCGTTGCTTGCGCTGGCGACGCTCGCGTTGAAATTGATCGCGCAACGCCGGCTCACCCAGACGTCGAGCGAGCCGGCAGCTAGCTAGCCATCCACGCGGAAATTGATATGGGCATCATTGTTCGCAACTTGCAAAAGCACTTTGGCGATTTCACCGCGCTCGACAATGTGTCGCTAGAATTCCCGTCCGGCGAACTGGTCGCGCTACTCGGGCCGTCCGGCTGTGGCAAGACCACGCTGCTGCGTGTGATTGCAGGCTTGGAGTATGCGGATGTGGGGCAGGTTGTGCTGCATGGGCAGGACGTGAACGACGTCGGCGCGCGCGAGCGTCAGGTCGGCTTTGTGTTCCAGCACTATGCGCTGTTCCGTCATATGACGGTGTTCGAGAATGTCGCGTTCGGGCTGCGTGTGAAGCCGCGCCGCGAGCGCCCCTCAGAGGCGCAAATTCGGGAAAAGGTCCACGAGTTGCTCAAGCTCGTGCAACTGGATTGGCTCGCGCAACGCTATCCGTCTGAGTTGTCGGGCGGACAGCGCCAACGCATTGCGCTGGCGCGCGCGCTTGCGGTCGAGCCCAAGGTGCTATTGCTCGACGAGCCGTTCGGCGCGCTCGATGCCAAGGTGCGCAAGGAGCTGCGCAGCTGGTTGCGGCGTCTGCACGACGACCTGCATATCTCGACCCTCTTCGTGACGCACGATCAAGAGGAGGCACTCGAGGTTGCGGATCGAATCGTGGTGCTCAATCATGGCCGCGTCGAGCAGATCGGCAGTCCGCAGGACATCTACGACCACCCGGGTAGTGCGTTCGTCTATGAATTTCTCGGCGCGGCGAACCGGCTGTCCGGCACACTGGGCGAACAGGGCTTCGTGCCGCACGGCGAAGGCGCACGGATTGCCGCGCAGGGTGACTTCAGCGGACCAGCGCTTGCCTTTGTGCGACCGCACGATCTACAACTGTTGCCGCAGGCGGGCGCCGCGCAGGACGGCATCCGCGTGGACGTGCGGCGGATCGTGCCGCTGGGCGGCTCGGTGCGCGTTGAGCTTCAGGCTCAGGCTGGCCAGACGCTGGAAGCGCAGCTCGATCGTGACGCATGGCGCGCGCTGGGGCTGGCCGTCGGCGACGGCGTGACCGCGGTGCCGCGTGCCGTGCGGGTGTTTCCCGCGCAACGATGAGAACTGAGAAAACGAAATGAACTTCCAGCAACTGCGTTTCGTGCGCGAGGCTGTGCGCCAGAACATGAATTTGACCGAAGTGGCAAATGTACTGTATACGTCGCAATCGGGGGTCTCCAAGCAAATCAAGGATCTCGAGGACGAACTCGGTGTCGATATCTTCATCCGCCGGGGCAAGCGGCTCACTGGTTTGACGGAGCCTGGCAAGGCCGTGCACACGTTGATTGAGCGCATGTTGCTCGATGCGGAAAACCTGCGCCGCGTCGCGCGGCAGTATGCAGATCAGGACACCGGCCACCTGGTGGTCGCCACTACGCACACGCAAGCGCGCTACTCGTTGCCCAAGGTCGTGCATCGTTTTAAGGAGATGTATCCGAAGGTCCATCTCGCGCTGCGCCAGGGCAGTCCGCACCAGATCGCGCAGATGGTCATCAACGGCGACGCGGACATCGGCATCGCAACTGAGGGCCTGGACCGCTACGGCGAGATCGTGACATTTCCAGGCTACTCGTGGCATCACACCGTCGTGGTGCGAAGTGAGCATCCGCTCGCGACCCAGCCCGCAGTGACGCTGGAGGACATTGCCGACTACCCGATCATCACGTACGATCAGGATTTCACGGGACGCTCGCACGTGGACCAGGCGTTCGTGCGGGCCGGTGTTGCGCCGGACATAGTGCTGACGGCGATCGACGCGGACGTGATCAAAACATACGTCGAACTGGGACTGGGCGTGGGCATTGTCGCTGCGATGGCGTACGATCCGAAGCGAGACAGTGAGTTGGTCGCGCTGGACACGCAGCACTTGTTCGAGCCGAGCACGACCCGCGTCGGACTGCGCAAGGGCGCGTTCCTGCGCGCCTATGCATACCGGTTGATTGAGATGTTCGCACCCCACTTGACCGAGGCCCAGGTATCCGGCCAGTTGCGCGAAGCCGCCTGACGGCGCGAACGCACCGATGAACGGCATGTGGCTGACTCGGCGGCACGCCGCGGTTTAGGTCTGCCGTGTTCGCAGCGGGCGTCGCATGTTACGTTCGGCGCCGTGTGAGCGCC
The DNA here is from genome assembly GCF_021733735.1 of Mycetohabitans sp. B2. Taxonomy (NCBI): domain Bacteria; kingdom Pseudomonadati; phylum Pseudomonadota; class Betaproteobacteria; order Burkholderiales; family Burkholderiaceae; genus Mycetohabitans; species Mycetohabitans sp. B2. The sequence goes on along the minus strand of NZ_JAHKSP010000040.1, from coordinate 14,534 downwards.
GGTTTGCGATCGAGCAAAATTGCGGAAGGATCGCGGTGCGCGCCCGGCTGGCGAACACCAGGAAGCCGACGCCGTTGGCCTCGTACCAATAGCCGCCGTGCTCGAGCCCGTCCAACGGCTGCTCTAACGCATGGGCCACCGATTCGATACAGCGCCGGCGCAGCTCGGCCGCACGCGGGTAGGGCGGCTGCGCGCCGCGCACCGTGCAAATTAGCACGTCCAGGCCCGGCAGCGCATGCGGATACAGTACGGGTTCGTCCTGAGCGCGGGCGCGCGCGATCTTAGTGTCGAGTTGCGCGAACGGCTTGCAGCCAGCGAGTTGGGTCAAAAAGGACTCATCGCTACATGCGTGTCTGCGCTTTTTTGGAGTGGACATGGTATTCATCTCAAACGGCATGGATGGAATGAAAAGACGGCGGCTGCGGCAAACACAGCGGCGGTCGTCGCGCAGGCGTTCCGATCTTTATAGCATATTGACCGATTTCAAAAAATGAATCCGGATCATGTCGCCGCGAGCTTGCTCCGCGATTGAAATATCGGCGTGCAAGGCCGATAATCGTTCGCTGGCCGGCACTGGACCCGTAATGTGACGCCGGCCTTCGACAAGGGGACATGCATTGACGTTCGAGCGGATGCCGGTTGGCGCATGAGGCTCTTTACCAAGGGACTATTGCTCGTCGCGGTGCCGGTAGTGTGCGAACTGGCGCTGTTGGTCGCGTTATTCGGCGTGGAACGGCAAGTGGCCGACGCCGAACGATGGGCGTTGCAATCCAAAAAGGTAATCAACCAGGCCGAGGCGCTGCTTGGTCCGTTGCTGCGCCAGGCGTCGCAATTGCGCACGGGGATTATCGTCGGTGATCCGTCGTTCGCGGACAAGCGCGCGACATGGGTCGAGCTGGCCGACCGGCTGAATGCGCTCGAGGCGACGGTAGCCGATAATCCTGAGCAGACCGGCCGCATTGCGCGTATGCGCGAGACAATCGACCGGTATCGCAAGCTGACGCAGCGTGTAGCTGAGCAATTGCGCGAAGGTGAGCGCCAGCGCGTCATCGAGGCATACCGCGGTGAGGAAATGCCGCGCGAGATCAATGAATTTCGCAGCGAGTTGGGCGACTTTGTCGATGCGGAGAACAAGCTACAGGCGGATCGTAACGCTCAGTTGCAAGGCTCGCTGAAGACGCAACAGTTCATGCTCTGGTTTGCGGTGAGCGTGTCGCTGCTGATTGCGGTGATCACAGCGCTTGCGTTTGCGCGACACATCGGCCAGCGGATCGAGGTTTTGACGATGAACGCGCTGCGCCTGGGCACGGGCGAGCCTCTAGGCGCCCCGTTGGGTGGCTGCGACGAAATCGCACAGCTTGACGAGGTGCTGCACGATACGAGCCGCAAACTGGTACGGGCCGAACGTGAGCACGCATTGTTGAAGGCCGACTTGCAACGACGCACCGGTGAGCTTGCGCAGGTCAACGAGGAATTGCGTCAACAGACGCAGGACAATGAGATGTTTATTTACAGCGTGTCGCATGATCTGCGCTCGCCATTGGTGAATCTGCAAGGGTTCTCGCGCGAGTTGAAGGTCTCGGCCAGCGAGTTGCGCGAGACGATTGGCGAGCTGGATCTGCCCGTGGCCGAGCGTGAGCGGCTGCAGCGCATCGTTGACGGCGAGATTCAGGAGTCGATCGGTTTCCTGCAAAGCGCGGTCACCCGCGCGGGCGGCATCATCGAGGCATTGCTGCGGTTGTCGCGCGCGGGTCGGGTCGAGTACCAGTGGGCGCTGGTGGACATGAGCGCTGTATTGCAGCGGATAATCGGGGCGCTGAAAGGCCAAACGGCGGCGAACGGCGCACGCGTGCTGGTTCAGCCGCTGCCACCGGCATGGGGCGATGCTGGCGCGATCGAGCAAATTTTCGGCCAGTTGGTCGGTAATGCATTTGCTTACCTAGATCCGTCCCGCTGTGGCGTGATCGAGGTCGGTTGGATCAATCCGGGCGGTGACAGCGACTTGTCACAAGCCGCCGCGCCCACGGCGCACGTCGTGCAGCCTGGGCCGAACGGTCGCATCGCCACGGTGCGGCTAGCTGGCACGGGCGAGCGCCATCGCGTCTATTATGTAAGAGACAACGGGCGCGGCATTCCGGCGGCGTCGCTGCCAAAGGTATTCAGCGCGTTCCAGCGGCTGCATACGGATGCGGGCCCTGGCGATGGAATCGGGCTTGCGCTGGTCAAGCGGATGGTGGAGCGCCATCGCGGACGTGTCTGGGTCGAGTCGGCCGAAGGCGCGGGATCGACGTTCTACGTTGCATTACCTGCGCACGCGCCGCTGGGCATGGCGTACCCGGGAGGTGTCGCGATCGGTCGCGCACCAGAGGTGAAAAATCAAGACAGCGGCAAACGTTTGCCTTACTGGGCACAGCGCGAGGCGGGCATGGCTGCTCTCCATGTACTGACCGCGCACCGGGTTGAGGACGCCGGTTTCGGTCCGTATGCCGGTGCATACAATACTTCTTGGGAAAAATCATGACAATCGGGGAGACGGTCAGCATCATCCTAATCGAGGATGACGATGGCCATGCGACACTGGTCGAGCGCAATCTGCGCCGCGCAGGCCTGACTAATGGCTTTAAGCGGCTGTCCGACGGTCACCAGGCGCTAGACTATTTCTTCGGTCCCGAGCCGCTTGGCGATCTGCGCAACTGCGTGGTGCTGCTGGATCTGAAGATGCCGCGCGTGGACGGGGTCGAGGTGCTGCGCCGTCTGAAGGAATCGCCGCAGACCGCGTCGCTGCCGGTCATCGTGCTCACGACCACCGACGATCCGCGCGAAATCGAGCGGTGCTACGAACTCGGCTGCAATGTCTATATCACCAAGCCGGTCGAATACGATGCATTCATCGAGGCGGTCAGGCGGCTGGGCTTCTTCCTGCAGGTCGTAAAGCTGCCATGCAGCGTGCGGCCGAGCGCACGCTGACCACGTCCCGGAGCCATCATGTCCAGCGACGCTCACGTGCTGGTGCTCGACGATGACGAGGGCATCTTACTGCTTGCGGCGCGCGCGTTGCGGCGGGTCGGCTATCGTGTCAGTGCATGTTCGACGGTGCAGCAGGCGCTCGATTGCATTGGCGAGCCGTTGCCGGATCTGCTCGTGCTCGACTACCGGCTCGGTACGCCACAAACCGGACTGGATTTTTTCCGCGGATTGGTTGCACGCGGGATCAAGCTGCCGGCTATCCTGGCGACAGGCTTTTCGGACGAGTCGCGGATCATCGAGGCGTTGCGTGCCGGTGTGTCCGATGTGGTGCCAAAAGCGGCCGATTACCTCGATTACCTGCCCGAGGCCGTCGAACGTGCGTTGAACGAAGCGCAGATGCGGCGTGTCGTGGCGGAGTCTGAGCGGATGCGCGATCGCGAGCGGCACTATCGGACTATTGCCGAAGCGCTGCCGCATCTGGTCTGGACTTGCACGCCGGGCGGCGAATGCGATTTTCTGTCTAGGCAATGGTCCGATTACACCGGAATGCCGGCTGGCGAAGAACTGGGTGCCGGGTGGTTCGACGCGGTACATGTCGATGATCTTCCCATGCTGCGTGATGCATGGCGACAGACCGTCGGGCGGGGTGCGGATAGCTTCATTCGCGAGGTGAGGCTGCGGCGCCATGACGGCGTATATCGCTGGTTTTGCTTGCGAGGTACGGCATTGCGCGAAGCGGACGGGCGCATTGCGAAGTGGTTCGGCACGTGTACGGACATCCAGGATCAGCGCGAGGCGAGCGACGAGCGTGAGCGGCTGCTCCAGTCCGAGCAGGCGGCGCGGCAGGCGGCCGAAGAGGCCAATCGTGCGAAGGACCGTTTTCTCGCGATGCTGTCGCACGAGTTGCGCACGCCACTCACGCCGGTGCTGGCCAGTGCGCGAATGCTCGAGCGCGCTCGTGACGTTCCCGAGCCGGTGCGCTCGGCCATGAAGATCATTCGACGCAATATCGAGTTGGAGGCTCGCCTGATCGACGATTTACTGGACTTGACGCGAGTGGCCAACGGTAAGCTGTTGCTGGCGCTGGAGACTGTGGATGTGCACGAACTCATCGATGCGGTGCTGGAAATTTTTCGCAGCGACATCCAGGTCAAGCAATTGCGCGTGGAACTGGATTGCACTGCACAGCACCGCTTCGTCCGCGCCGACCGCGCGCGATTGCAGCAGATGTTATGGAACTTGATCAAGAACGCGGCCAAGTTTACGCCCGAGCATGGCCGCATCGTGCTGCGCACGCGCGATGCCGAGGTGCCATCTGAAACCGGTGCGCCGCAGATCCAGATTGACGTGCAAGATAGTGGTATCGGCATCGCGCCGGAGCAACTGGGGCGACTATTCAACGCATTTGAGCAGGGTGGGCAGCATACCACCCAGCAGTACGGTGGCCTGGGGCTAGGCCTGGCCATCACCAAGGCGCTGACCGACGTGCATGGCGGGACGGTGCACGCTGCCAGTGAGGGATTAGGGCGCGGCGCCACTTTTACGATCGTGTTGCCTAGTGTCGGGGCACCTGGGCCGGTGATGGAGCGCGGCACGATCGCGGCGGCGCCGCAGCGTGCCACGCTGGACATCCTGCTGGTCGAAGACCATCAGGACACAGCCGACGTGATGGCTCAGCTCATCGCGGGCTTTGGCCACAACGTGATCGCGACCGGGACCGTGGCCTCGGCGCTGCAGGCCGCACGGCAGCGGCACTTCGATCTTGTGGTCAGCGATATTGGCTTGCCCGATGGTACGGGGCTAGACCTGATCACGGCGTTGCGCGGCATCGAGACCGGCGCACACGTGCCGGCGGTGGCGCTGACCGGCTATGGCTCGGATGACGACGTGCGCCGCTGTCTGGAGGCCGGCTTTATGTCGCACCTGACCAAGCCGGTCAACTTCACGCTGCTCGAAGGCCTGATCGAGGAGATCGCGATGGCCAAGGGCAGCGGTGACGCATTGTCCACGCCTACCACTTGACGCCGTGACGTTGCGGCGCCTGCCGCGCGCCACGCGGGACCTTGTGTAGGCGTGTCAGTCGCGCTTTTGCAGTTTGTCGCGGATCTTGCGCAGCAATGCGATATCTTCGGGTGGTGCTGCCAGGGTTGCCCCGACCCCAGCGGCGTCAAGCGCTCAAGCGATGTAAGCGACCCAGGCGACTCAACCGGCGCTGGCGGTACGGCGTGGGACTGGCAGTTGCATGCCGACGCCGAGTCGGTTCCAAGCATTGATCACCGCGATCGCGAAAGTCAGGTCGGCAATTTCCGTGTCGCTGAAGTGAGCTTTCAGTGCCTGGAAATCGGCATCGGCTGGATGGCCGCCAGGTAGTGTGGTCAGGCGCTCGGCCCAGTTCAGCGCTGCGCTCTCCCGCGCATCGAATAGCTCGGTCTCGCGCCAGGTTGGCATGCTGAGCAGGCGTTGCATGTTTTCACTTTGCTGGAGCAGGTCGTGTGAATGCATGTCGACGCAAAACGCACATCCGTTGATCTGCGATACACGGAGGAACACAAGATCACACAGCTTCTGGCCGAGCGTGGAACGTCCCAGTGCGGCATTGACCGATGCCAATGCAAGATAGGCGTCCTTGGACAGTTCACGGTAAGGCAGGCGAGGTTGGCTCATCATGGTTTCCTTTCACGTCAATGGACTATGAGCCTTTATCGTAGGCGGCGGATGGGTTATCGTAAAAGGCCAAAAACGGTTTAAATGAGTAGGCCATGATGCGAGCTGGAGCAGGGCGATGACAGCGGAGCACGGCGGCAAGCGGGCCATGGCGCGCGAATGTCGGACCAGCACGATGCCGGCGGCCGAGTGGGCCTGCACGCTAGAGCTAGACCGCCGGTGCGGCGAGCCCATGTATCGGCAGCTGGTCACCCGGCTTCGTGAGGGCATTTTGGACGGCCGATTGCCCGCCGGCATGCGGCTGCCGTCCACGCGTGCGCTTGCCACGCAACTCAATACTGCCCGTGGTACGGTTGAACTGGCCTACGAGTTGCTCGCGGCGGAAGGGTTCATCGAGACGCGCGGCGCGGCCGGCACCCGGATCAATGCACGACTCCCGCCACAGCATGGGCCGACGAAGCCCGCGCCTGCACCGTCGGCCGACAGTGCATCAGTGAGTGCCCCGATAGCCGTGGCGCCGTTGCAAATGGGACTGCCCGCGTTGGATTTGTTCCCGCGCAAGCTGTGGGCCCGGGTAGCGAGTCACGAAGGGCGCGTGTTGGCCGCGGAAGCGTTCAGTTACGGCGATGCGCAAGGACAGTTCCGCTTGCGTCATGCGATTGCCGGCTATCTTGCGATAGCGCGCGGAATCGACTGTGACCCTGCCAGAATCATTATCACGAACGGGTATCATGGCGCGCTTGGACTGCTGATGACGGCGTTATTGCCGGCGACGGCGTCGCGCCCGATTTGGTTTGAGGATCCCGGCTACCGACGGGCACGCGACGCATTAAGGCTGGCCGGCGCGCAATTGGTTGGCGTGCCAATTGACGACGAAGGACTGGATGTCGACGCAGGCGTGGCGAAGGCACCACGGGCCTGCATGGCATTCGTCACGCCTTCGCACCAGGCGCCGCTGGGAGTATCGCTGTCATTGCCGCGGCGGCTCGCGTTGCTGGACTGGGCGGTGCGCGCCAACGCGTGGGTCGTCGAGGACGACTATGATGGGGAATTTCGCTACTCAGGCCGACCGTTGCCCGCGCTGGCAAGCCTGGACGGCGGCGAGCGCGTGCTCTACGTTGGCTCCTTCAGCAAGGTGCTCGCGCCCGGCCTGCGGCTCGGCTATATCGTCGCGCCGCCAACGCTCGCCGGGCACTTGGCCAAGGTGGCCGCGTTGCTGGCCCCGCCCCCGGCCCTGACACTGCAGGAAAGCATCGCAGCCTTCATCGAAGCCGGACATTTCAGCCGGCACATTCGCCGGATGCGCGCCGCGTATGCGGTGCGCCGCGACGCACTTGCCGCGGCGTTGCACCGTCGTGTCGGCGGTGTATTGGATATTTCGCCCAGCGTCGGCGGTATGCATCTGATCGGCTGGCTGCGTGAGTGCTCCGCGCCACGCGACGGCTCGTTGGCGAACGACGTGTTGCTGGCCCGGGCAGCGGTGCGCAGCGGCCTCGCACCCGATGCGCTGTCGCAGTGGTATTTGCATCAGCGGCGACGTGACGCGTTGTTAATGAGCTTTACCAACGTGCTGCCGGAACGGGCCGACGACGTTGCCGTCAAGCTAGCCACCGCATTCGAGCGACCTTACGCGTGATGGCTGCCGAGGAATTGCCGCAGTTCTGCCAGCACCCGAGCCAGGTCCTCCTTCATCGGGGTGTGTTCGTCTGTGCATTGGCCGAACATCACGGAGCGTTCGCGGCAATGCGCGGCGTGGTCCGTCGCGTGCAGGGTAGGCGTCGCGCCGGAAATGGCCGACGACGTGCCGCGGATGCAATAGATGCCGTGATGGCTGCATGACAGCTTGGACGAAGTCTACTCGCGGATCGTCGTATACCTGCTTCACCTGTTGCAAGACTACATCCATACGCCGGCGCGCCGCGAGGTGTTGCTGGATACGGCGCAGCGTTTCATCGTGCGCATGTTCGCCGGCGGGTACATACTGCAGTCGTAGTCGTAGTCGTAGTCGTAGTCGTAGTCGTAGTCGTAGTCGTAGCCGCAATAGACGTCCAATCGGCTGCGCGCAATGCGTGGGCTGTTGCGCGCAATGCGTGGCTGTTCAGGTCCAGTTCGAGTCGTCGTTGTCGCCGACATCGATGCTACTGCCCGCGTCGTCGTCCCAATCGTCGTTGCCGCAGCCGACATCGAATCCCGGGTCGGGCTGTACGCCAGGATTGCCTTGCCGGCGCTCGTCGTCAACGATCACTTCACGCTCAATCACCCGCTCGCGGCTGCCCCCGAGCATCTGACCGAGCAGCACGCCGGTCAACAGCCCGCCCATGCCACCTCCAACGCCGCCCGGTTGCTGCACGATCACGGTCGGTTGCGTCGGCGGTGGCGGTGGCGCCGCGCCGCCCGGCGCTTGGCCGAACCTTTCGGCTTCCTGGGCATACACGGACGGGTTCCCGCTGCTTGGCAGCGTACCGGTGCCGGCATTGCCCGCGGCCGCATTGGGATCGGGGCGTCCTTCAGTGCGAGCTCGGGTGCTGTTCAGGCGACGCTCGAGATCCTCGAGCACATAGTCGGGCACCGGGCTGCCATTGTTCGCAAGCTTGTCGGTCAACTCGCGCAACGCGGTTTCGATCACGTCGACTTCGACAAGCAGCGCTTCGTGTCCCGGCGCCGTCGAGAGGCGCACATCGAGCTTGAGCGAGCGCGCCGCGTTCAGCAGTTCGGTCGCGCGCTTGAGTTGCGCGCGGCGCTGTTCCTGCGCGCGGCTGTCATCGTTCGAACGTGCGCGCAACACGGTGCGCCACACCAGCAGCACGACCAATGCGAGCACGATAACGAAGCCGATCCACATGCCGATCGATGGGCCGTGGCGCGGCGCGTGCACAGGCGGCGTGATGGGCGCCACCGCCGTGCCGGCGGTGCCAGGCAGCATCGCGGGCGCAGACGGTGCCGGCCCACTGCGCGACACTGCACGTTCGGCCTGTTGCTGCACGTGCGCCTCGATAGCGTTGAACTGTGTGGCGCTGGAGGCAAAGCGCAGTTCAGGGTCAAGCGCCCGCGCTTTCTGAAGTTCGGCCAGCGCGTCCGGGGCTCGGCCTTCCCGGGCGAGTACCTGGCCGTACAGGTAGTGCACATGGGCGCTGTTCGGATGCGTGCGCAACACTTCGACGAGCTGGCTGTGTGCTTGCTGCCAGTTGCCTCGTGCAATCGCGTTGTCGACGTCGCGCGTGCTGGGCACCGCAAAGGCGGCAGCCGACGCTGCGATGGCGGCGCCGGCTAGGATGATCGCCAGGAGTTTCTTCATCGTTCGATCGGGCCATGGATCGGCCGTACAGGGGTGCGCCGGAGCGTGGCGCATGCGGTTTACGACTGGGCGGTCATGCCGAGTTGCTTCTTCAGCGCCTCGAGACGATCGTCGACGGAGGGCCCCTTGGACAGCGCGGCCAGCTTGTCATCCAGCGCTTTGCCGCTACGCTCGTCAGCCGAGTTCAGTCGCGAGTCGGAGCGCGCGTTCTGCAGCGCGACTTTGTCCTCGAGTTTCTGAAAGTCTTCTGCAAGGTTTTGGCCGCCGATGCCGCCTAGCGCGGTAGCCGCCGTATCCTTCGCTTGCGCGATCTGCTGCTTGGCTTGCAGGATATTCGAGCGTGCATTCAGGTCGTTGCGACGTTCGCGCATCGCGTTGATTTGCTGCTTGAGCTGTCCCACCGACGGCTCTAGTGCCGCCAGTTCCTTCGCAATCGCGTCGCGTTCGGCCTGCGCATTCGCCTGGGCACTGAGTGCTTCGCGGGCCAGGGCTTCATCGCCGGATTGCAGCGCGCGTTTCGCCCCCTCTTCGTATTTCTTCACCTTGTCATCGGCGACGTCGCGCTTGCTGCGCTGCATCGCGACCTGCGCCTCGATCTCGATCAGCGAGTTCTCTGCCTTCGCGATGCTGTCGTCGAGTTCGCGTATGATCTGCCGCGCGTCTCGCGACGGATCCTGGACCGATTCGGCTGCGTCGTTTAGCAGACCCTTGAGCGTCCGGGAGATGGTGTTCAGTAGCGACATGAATTCCTCCGTTGATTGGACCGCGCACGAGCATTGACCGTCGCGAATATGGGGGCTGGGCGGGTGGTTGCAAGAGCCGCACTTGTCGCGCCGTTGGCCGGCTCGCGTGCAGGCTACGCCTGTGCTTTGACGGGTTGATGGCGGATTTGTTGCACCGCCGCGCTGCCTGATGTGCGGATCATACGCGACGTGGCTGCGACGCGGTGCGGCAGCGCGCATCAGCAATTGCTTACAAAAAAGTCGGGGGGAGCGCCGCGTGCACGCATTAAAATGCGCGTTTTGTCGCGACGCCGCAATCCGCACGGGGCGGTAACATCATGCGCGTCGATGAGACCGCGGTGTTATCTTGACATGCCTACCGTAAAACGACCCGATCCGTCCGATCCTCAACGCGGCGAGCGCCGCGCGTCACCGACGCGGCAGCATGCCGCGGCACGCCAGCGGGGTGGGCCGCGCTCGCTGACTGCCTCGTGCATGATGGGCTTGGCCAGCCTGGTGGCGGCTGCCGCAGTGATCGGCGCACTGGCGCTGGGCTACGCGCTGGTTGTGATGGGACCCAAGCTGCCATCGCTGGACGTGTTGACCGACTATCGCCCTAAGGTGCCATTGCGCGTTTACACGGCCGACCACGTGTTAATCGGCGAATTCGGCGAGGAGCGCCGCAGCCTTGTGCGAATCCAGGACACGCCCGACGTGATGAAGAAGGCCGTGCTGGCGATCGAGGACTATCGGTTCTACAAGCACGGCGGCGTGGACTTCATCGGTATCCTGCGCTCGGGCATCACGGACCTCGTGCATGGCGGGCGGACGCAGGGCGCGAGCACGATTACGATGCAGGTAGCGCGCAACTTCTTCCTGTCCAGCGAAAAAACCTATACGCGCAAGATCTACGAGATGTTGCTCGCCTATAAGATCGAGGCGGCGCTGTCCAAGGATCAAATTCTCGAGTTGTACATGAATCAGATCTATCTCGGTCAGCGCGCGTACGGATTTGCCGCGGCGGCCCGCGTGTACTTCGGCAAGGACCTGAAGGACATTACGCTAGCGCAGGCCGCCATGCTGGCGGGATTGCCGAAGGCGCCGTCCGCCTACAACCCCATCGTCAATCCCAGGCGTGCGAAGGTGCGGCAAGAGTACATTTTGAAGCGCATGCTTGAGTTGCGCTACATCACGCAGGACCAATACGACCAGGCGATCCACGAAGACTTGCACGTGCGTACGGCGGGCAACGAATACAATGTGCACGCGGAATACGTCGCCGAAATGGTGCGCCAGGCGATGTACGCGCAATATCGCGACGAGGCCTATACGCGCGGGCTGACGGTCACGACGACGATCGACTCGGCGGATCAGGCCGCCGCCTACGACGCAGTGCGCAAAGGGGTGCTCGACTACGAGCGCCGCCATGGCTATCGCGGACCCGAGGCGGGCATCGAACTGCCGCCCGCCGGCGATGAGCGCGACCAGGCGATCGAGGACGCGCTCGTCGACCATCCGGACAACGGTGATCTGCTTGCCGCTGTGGTCATTGACGCGAGTCCGCGGCAGGTCGATGCGCAGTTGTCCGATGGCACTGTTGTGCAGATGAGCGGCGACGGGCTGCGGTTTGCCGCAGGCGCACTGTCGCCCCGCGCGTCGGCGTCAGTGCGGATCCGGCCCGGCTCGGTGATCCGCATCGTGCGCGAGGCGAACGGTCGGGCCTCGATTACGCAGCTGCCGCAGGTCGAGGGTGCGCTCGTATCGGTCACGCCGCAGGACGGTGCGATCCGCGCGCTGGTCGGCGGCTTCGATTTCAACAAGAACAAGTTCAACCACGTCACGCAGGCGTGGCGGCAACCGGGCTCGAGCTTTAAGCCGTTCGTTTATTCGGCCGCGTTGGAAAAAGGGCTGGGCCCGGCAACCATCATCAACGACGCGCCGTTGTATTTTCCGCCGACGACACCGGGTGGGCACGCGTGGGAACCGAAGGATGATGACCAGCCCGAGGGCCCGATGCCGATGCGTGTGGCGTTGCAGAAGTCCAAGAACCTGGTATCGATCCGGATTCTGTCGTATATCGGCACGCAGTACGCGCAGCAATACGTGACCGAGCGGTTCGGCTTCGATCCTGACAAGACGCCACCCTACCTGCCGATGGCGCTGGGCGCGGGACTGGTGACGCCGCTGCAGTCGGCGGCAGCCTATTCGGTGTTCGCAAACGGTGGCTATCGAGTCAATCCGTATTTGATCGCGCAGGTCGACGATGCGCACGGCGAGCCGTTGTTGAAGGCCCAGCCGCTGGTGGCCGGCCAGAATGCACCGCAGGTGATTGCCCCGCGCAACGCGTATGTGATGAACAGCCTGTTGCATTCGGTCGCGTCGGCGGGCACCGGCTCGGGAACCAACATGTTGCATCGCGGCGACCTGGCCGGCAAGACCGGGACGACCAACGACGCCAAGGACGGCTGGTTCGCTGGCTATCAGCACACCCTGGTCGCGGTCGCATGGATGGGCTATGACCAGCCCAAAACGCTCGGCAGCCGCGAATTCGGTGCGCAGCTGGCGCTGCCAATCTGGGTCCAGTACATGGGACGCGCGCTGCGCGGCGTGCCGCAGTACCAGGCGCCAATGCCTGAAGGGTTGACAACGATCGATGGTGAGCTGTTCTACGCGGACAAGACGCCGGGTAACGGCTTTATCGCGTCGATCGGACTCGACGCGAACGCGCCGGCCGGTGCAAGCGATTCGAACGCACAGTTCGGCACGGTGGGGCCGGGTGGTATGCAACCGCCGACGCCGCCGCCCGATGTGAATTCGGCGGAGCGCCAGCAGATCATGAACCTGTTCGACGACAGCAAGCCGTAATGCGCGCTGCGCCGCCGGGTCACCCGCGTACGCGCTAACGAAGGAAGCTTTCTGCGCGAATGTGGACATCGGCACTGGTGAAGTCATCAGTGTATTGCACCGGTGTCCTCACAGCAGTGAATACCTGCAGTTCCTGCGCATGATCGACGCCAGCGTGCCCGCCGAAATGGATGTGCTTGTGCATCGTGGCTCAATCAGCTCGAACATGGGCACGTTGGCAGCTTGTCCGTCACCCGCTGCGTCGACACCGCTGCAACTGAGGTTGCCTGCTGCTGCGGGCGCCAGCACCAACGCGCTGCGCAGTGGCCCGACGACGTAACACAACTTGCCGGCAGAGTGAATTGTACGAATTGGCGAGCATCTATTGCGCAAAGACATCACGATCCTGCGCAAGCTGCAGCACGATCACCCCGGGCAGGATCCGGACAGTACAGCCGCACTCGGGAGCGACGCGTGCGGCACTGGCGGGCAATCTCCGGCCCACCAAGAAAAGTCTTTTCCCGCAGCAGCACAAGCGTGGCGCACAAGGCCTGTCGGATTTTACCGACATGGCTGGACTACGTGACGATCGCCGGCGCGCCATTCGATCACCGGCTGTATCATTTCGTGCTGACCTTCTCGCGCTGGGAATATGTCCATGTCGCCAAAGGAGGCGAGAGCTTCGAGGCGTTATCCACTGACTTACAAAACACGCTGTAGCTGCCTAGGAGTTGTCCGCGCAAGCATCGCATGCTGCACACGCGCAACAATCGCGATCAGGCCCCCAAGAATGGCTATGGGCTGATATCACTCCTGTGTCAGGCTGGAGGGCGGCACCATGGACGTGGCTTGAAGTGATTAATGAACGGCGATAGGAGCTTTTAATGCTGGAATTTTCGACTTTGGGCACCTTTGTCGTGGTCGTGCTCGGGCTGTTGTTGATTCCCGGGCCAGCCGTGCTGCTGGTGCTCACGCGCACAGTACAAGGCGGTCGCAAAATCGGCGTATTCACTGGGCTCGGTGTGGCGGCCGGAGATCTTATCCACACGCTTTGTGCAGCAGTGGGCCTATCCGCGTTGCTGATGACCTCGGCGCTGGCATTCAATATCGTTAAGTTGGCCGGCGTCGCGTATCTACTGTATCTTGGGGTGCAGGCCTTGCTCGAGAAATCGACGCTTGGGTATGCGCGCACGCCGAGGCCGGCTGCGGTTCCACCTAAGAAAGCCTTTGTTCAAGCGATGCTGGTCGAGGTGCTAAATCCAGAAGTCGCATTGTTTTTTCTTGCATTCCTGCCACAGTTTGCGCATCCGGAGCGCGGTGCGACGTTTTGGCAGTTCATCGTGCTCGGGCTGATCTTTGTCGCCATAGGTACGTTGTACTTGACGGCTGTAATTTTTTCGATACGCTCGCTTGGCCGCATCATGTCACGTTTGCACTGGCTGCGCCGCTGGGAGAAAAAGATTATTGGCATCATCTTCGTCCTGCTTGGACTGAAGCTGGCGATGCAGCAATAATAGGTTTGATTTGGCGCAACGCAATGCGTAGCGCCGCCTGAGGCTGCGGGTCCAACTGTCAAACGGGTTTATCGCACCCGATAATGCGCCGACTTCGACCACCGCTGCCTACGCATACTGGCCTCTGCGGACCCGGCGGCGTTACAGGTTTGCTTCATCCTTCGGGATCGGGCAAAGCCCGATGAACCACTCTTAAGCGTTGGAGCCTGCACCAAACCCGGTGCGGTGCACTGCTTGCTGCCAATGATGACCTGCTGCTTGCAGCGTGGCTGGGTCACCCCCTCACCGGTGAGGAATGGCACGTCATGGGTCGCTCGCCGCGGTCTGATCGATGGGAATTCGCGTCTGGGGTGCCTTCACCGGATCCTTAAAGTGTCCCGGCTGGAAACGGGATGTACCCGATCAACATGGTGGCGCCGGGCCGATCGTTTCTTCATGCCTTCACGCTCGCGGTCCGCCGTCATAACCTGAGGTTTACCCACAAATATGGGTCACTCGTTTTGCCTGAAGATGCGATACATCTTGGTG
>NZ_JAHKSP010000039.1:0-9296 GCF_021733735.1 Mycetohabitans sp. B2 | reverse complement strand
AGTTAACATCGGGCGCGCCAGCTTACAAGCCGCGCCACGCCGAGATGTGGGTAAAGATCAGGTCATAACGGAGGGGTGCGGCGGCTGCTCGAGTGTGTGGTGTGCGAGTTCTGCTAGGATGGGTCCCAGCGTGTTTTATTTAGGCCGCAGCGCTAGGCATAAAATGATTATTACGACAAGGAAAAAGGCGAAGCAGGCGGTTTGTCATCGCCAGTGGAGCAGAAAAGGGGTAGGGTTTTGCGTGGGTCTGGCGCCCATGATGTTGGCGCAAGCGCTACCGCTTGAGGGTACCGAGCAGCAGCCGCTGCGAGAACAGGAGCGCGAGCGCGTACTTCGGCAGCAGCGCGAGGCCACGCCGGACGTGCGGTTGGCACGCCCGTTCGTGCCTGAGCAAGCGCGTCTTCCTGTGGAAGAGTCACCCTGCTTTCGCATCGAGCGCATTAAACTCGACGGTGACATGGCCATGCATTTTCAGTGGGCGTTGGCAGCGGCCAATCCGCCGAACGATCTGGCCATTGGACGCTGTCTGGGCACGGCAGGCATCAACCTGACGATGAAGCGGATGCAAAACGCGATCGTCGCGCGTGGTTACGTGACCACGCGCGTGCTAGCACCCCCGCAGGATTTGAAGACCGGCACGCTTGCACTTACGCTTATTCCGGGGCGGATCCGAGCGATTCGTTTCGCCGACGACAGCAGCCCGCGCGCGACGTGGTGGAACGCCGTGCCAGTTACCTCAGGCGATTTGCTCAACCTGCGTGACATCGAGCAGGGGCTAGAAAACTTTAAGCGTGTGCCGACGGCCGACGCTGACATCCAAATCACGCCGGCCGAAGGGCCCGACGCCCAGCCTGGCGAGAGCGACCTGGTGATTGCGTGGACACAGGCGCATCCGGTCCGCCTGAACGTCGCTATCGACGATGCAGGCAGCCGGTACACCGGTCGATACCAGGGTAGTGTGACTGTTTCATACGACAACTGGTGGACGCTTAATGATTTATTTTACGCCAGCTTTAACCACGACCTTGGCGGCGGGCACAGCGGCCCCAAAGGCACGCGTGGCTATACCGTTCACTATGAGGTGCCGTATCGTTACTGGCTCTTGGGCTTCACGACCAGTGGCTATGATTATCACCAGTCGGTCGCGGGTGCTTACCAAACTTACCGCTACGGTGGCGATGGCGATTTCACTGAGGTGCGCCTCTCGCGCCTGCTTTATCGCGATGCCGTGCGCAAGACCTACGCCCATGTGCGCGGGTGGTTACGCCATGCGCGCAGCTTCGTTAATGGCACCGAGATCGGGGTACAGCGCCGCCACACGGCAGGCTGGGAAATCGGGTTAAGTCACCGCGAATTCATCGGCTCCGCCACGCTGGAGAGCGGCGTGGCGTACCGCAAGGGTACGGGCATGTTGGGGGCTCAGCCGGCGCCGGAGGAATTTTTGGGTGAGGGGACGTCGCGTCCATCGCTGATTACCGCGGATGCCCAACTAACCATTCCATTTACCATCGCTGCACAGCAACTGCGCTATACCACGGCATGGCGCGGACAATGGAGCCGCACACCGCTGGCGTTGCCGGAACGCTTTTCCATCGGTGGGCGCTATACCGTGCGCGGTTTTGATGGCGAAAGCGCCTTGATCGGCGACCGAGGCTGGCTGGTGCGCAATGACCTAGGCTGGTCGCTGGGCCACACCGGTCAGACGCTTTATCTGGGTGCGGATTATGCAGAAGTGGGCGGGCCGTCCACAAGCTTTTTGATTGGGCAGCACTTAGCGGGTGCCGTGATTGGCCTGCGCGGCGGGGCCAAGGGCTTGTTTTGGGATGTTTTTGCCGGTACGCCGCTTAGCAAGCCGGCGGGTTTTCAGACCCGTCGCTTCAATGCCGGCTTTAACGTCAGCTGGTCGTATTAGGCCCCGATTTTGGGTGCTGCTATCTTTATCGGATGCCCGTTATGAATTCACATTTATATCAGGTCGTCTTCAATCGGGCCCGCGGTTTACAGATGGCCGTGGCGGAGCATGTCGCCAGTCAAGGCAAGCCACGCGGCGTTCGGGCCGCACGATCGGCTTGCAGCCTACTGGCGACGATGCGAGTGCTGGATTTTTCGATTCTATTGTCGCTCGGGTTGGTCATTGATCTCGCGCAAGCGCAGATCGTGCCTGATCTTGGCGCGCCGCGCGACCAGCAGTCAACCGTACTGAACGCTGCCAACGGCGTGCCGCTGATTAACATCCGCGCCCCCAGCGTGGGTGGTGTGTCGCGCAATACCTATAAACAATTTGACGTCGGCCATCGGGGCGTGATTCTCAACAACGCTAGCACCCATGCGCAGACGCAGCTCGGTGGCTGGGTGCAAGGCAATCCGTGGCTAGTCAATGGCACCGCACGTGTGATTCTTAACGAGATCAACGCCAGTCATCCCAGCCAGTTGCGCGGCTACATGGAAGTGGCCGGCGAGCGTGCGCAGATCGTGGTGGCCAATCCGGCGGGGATCAGTTGCGCTGGCTGTGGCTTCATCAATGCCAATCGTGTCACGCTGACCACCGGCACCCCGATCATGAATGGCGGTAGCCTCGACGGCTACCGCGTGCAGCAAGGCGCCGTTACTATCACCGATGGCGGGCTCGATGCGAGCCGCGCCGATTACACTGACATTATCGCGCGCTCCGTCCGGCTCAATGCTGGCCTCTGGGCTCAACAACTGCGCGTTACCACCGGCGCCAATCAAGTCAGCGCCAGCCACAGCGTGGTGGATCCCATTGCCACAGACAGCAATGCGCCGGCTTTCGCGCTGGACGTGAGCCAACTCGGCGGCATGTACGCGCAAAAAATCATCCTGCTCGGTACCGAGCACGGCGTGGGTATGCGCAACGCTGGTCAAATCGGCGCATCAGCTGGCGAACTGGTGGTGACCGCCGACGGCCGCTTGGAAAACAGCGGCGCCCTGCAGGCTAAGACCGATACGCGCTTGAGTGCCGGCGGTGGCGTGGCGAACAGCGGTACGATCAGCGCTGAACGCGAACTCGTGCTTTACACCCCAAAAGATTTGGACAACCGGGGCGGCACGTTGAATGCCACGTGCCTGGACGTGAACGCGGATTCCGTTACAAACCGGGGCGGCACCATTGAGCAAACTGGCGCCCAAGACTTGGTTGTGCGTGCCGCGCAGGTTCGTAACCGGGACGACGGCCGCATTGGAGCGGCTGGGGTGGATGCCGATGCCGCCACGACGCCCGGGGATGATGGCACGTCGGGCATAAACGTTTCGGGTGACAGCGACGCCACGCCGCTCGCGGCGGGTGTGCTCAACGTTCACAACATACTGGATAACGATGGCGGCCGCATCATGGCCAAGGGTGCGCTCGATCTGACCGCCCACGCGGGCCTGGACAATGAGGGCGGCCATCTAAGCGTGCGCGATTTGAACGTAAAAAGCGGCGATCTGGCCAACCGTTTGGGCGAGCTGTATGTGACAGGCAGCCATCAGTTCCAACTCGGTGCGCTGCAAAACGAGACGGGGCAGATGCAGCTAGCCGGGCCGCTAACGCTGAACGCCCAATCGTTCGATAACCGCGCGGGACAGCTGGTGGTAGCCGGCGGTGATAACCGTCTGGAGGTGAAAAACGAGCTTGATAATAGCCAAGGCGGGCAGATTGTCAGCGACGGGGCACTGCATATCCACGCCAGCACGCTCAAGAACGCGCAAGGCCGCGTGCAGCAAGCTGGCGGTGGCCATTTGCAGATCGAGGTGCCGCAACTCGAAGGCGCCGATGGCACGCTGATGAGCGATGGCGTCTTGACTCTGACAAGTAATAGAGCCGACCTGCGCGGCGGCTTGACTCAAGCCAAGCAGATTCGTGTTGATACAGACACGCTAATCACCGCCGAAGGCGTGCTGCGCGGCAGCGGCGCCGGCATGCTCGAGTTGAAGGTACGCGACGTGTTGGACAACACCCATGGTGCCATTCATGGTAACGGCGCGTTGACGTTGCAGGCACAACAACTGGTCAACGAACGGGGTAGGATTAGCGCGGCCGGCACGCACGACACGCAGGTTGACATCGCTGATCAACTCAACAATACCAATGGCCAGCTTGTTGCCGCCGGCAACGCGACGGTGAAGGCGTGCGATTTACGTAACCAGGGCGGCATGATCAGAACCAAGGGTCAATCCAACTTGGACGTGAGCGTTGATGGTACGCTCGACAACCGTGCGCAAGGTACGCTCGCCGCAGACGGTAATTTGAGCGTAACCGCGTCTACAGTGGGCAATCGCCGGGGTAAGCTGATCGGCGTCCATGGACTGCGCGTCGAGTCCACTACGCTGGATAACCGCGAAGACGGTTTAGTGAGCGCAACCGAAGGCCCTCTGAAGGTGGACAGTCAAGGCTACACCCATAACGCGGGCGGCACGCTGCAGGCCGCCGGCGAGCTGACGTTGGACAGCACAGGCCTGGACAATACCGGCGGCACGATCCGGGGCAGCCAGGTCAAACTCGAGACTCGGCAGGCGGCACTGAATAACACTGGCGGCACACTGATGAGCACCGCCGGTCGCCTCGACGTGAGCAGTGGCGCACTGGATAACACCGGCGGGTTAGTGCAATCGTGCGGCGCGATGTGCGTGCAAACACACGGTCAAACGGTGCGTAACATCGATTCCGGCAAGACGGGCGGCATCCTCAGCGGCGGCGAGTTGAACTTGAATAGCGGCGAGCTACACAATCGCGCCGGCGTGGTGCATAGCCAAGGCCAACTCACCGCGCACGTTGGGGCGTTGGACAATACTCAAGGCCGGTTTGGCGGCAGCGCCGAAGTCGGGCTCGAGGCTGACCGTTTGCGCAATAGGGGGGGCGCGATACAGGCTGGACAGGCGCTGCAGATGGGCGTGGCTGACGTCGCCGATAACGATGGCGGCCTGATAGCCGCGAGTGGCGAGTTATCACTGAATGCCAAGCGGATTCACAACCGTGATACCCGCAGCACGGACCCGGCTACGCCGTTGGGTTTGCAAGGCGATGCCGTTGCGCTGACGGCCAAGCATATCGACAACCATGCCGGGGCCATCGCCGCCAATCGCCGCGTAAAGATCACCGGCGCGGGCACCGATAGCGTGCTGGACAACACGCAGGGCAACGTCTCCTCGGCCGGTAGCCTTCAAGTTTTTGTCGATTATGTGTCTAACCCGGCTGGCACGCTATTGTCCGGCACCGACCTCCGTGTCGAGGCCGAGAGTCTAAGTGGAGCAGGCCATTTGCTATCTAAGGACAATTTGAACTTAGATGTGCAGCAGGACTTTGACAACGAGAACGAAGTGACTGCCAACGGTCATGCCGTCATTCGCACGGCGGGCCGGCTGGTTAACCGCGGTACTTTCCAAGCAGACGAGCTTGAAGTACGGGGCGCGCAGATCGACAACACCGTCGATGGCCGGATCAATGGGAACCGCGTATGGGCGGCCACCGATGGCAAGCTGTCTAACCGTGGCTTGATTGACGGCGCGCAGTCGCGCATCGAGGCCGACGCGGTGGACAATGTCGGCCCGGGGCGTCTCTACGGTGATCAACTTACGCTGCAGGCCAACACCGTTGACAATCGCCAGGAGGACGGCCAGGCTGCGGTCATCGCCGCACGGACGCGGCTGGATATCGGTGCAAGCAGGCTGAGCGGAGCGGGCCGTTTGCGGTCCGACGGCGATTTAAACTTGGCGCTGCAGCAGGACTTTGACAACGAGAACGAAGTGACTGCCAACGGCCATGCCGTCGTTCGCACTGGGGGGCAATTGACCAACCGCGGTGGACTTCAAGCAGGCGAGCTTGAAGTCCACGGCGCGCAAATCGACAATACCGTCGGCGGCCGGATCAACGGGGACCGCGTGTGGGTGGTCACCGATGGCAAGCTGTCTAACCGTGGCCTGATCGACGGCGCGCAGGCGCGTATCGAAGCCGGTGCGGTGGACAATGTCGGTACAGGCCGCCTTTATGGTGATCACCTTGCGCTGCAGGCCAACACCGTTGACAATCGACAGGAGGGTGGCCGGGCCGCGGTCATCGCTGCGCGGGCACGGCTGGATATCGGTGCGAACGTCGTCAACAACCACGAGCAGGCGCTAATCTTTAGTGCCGGCCATGATAGTACGGCGCTAAACATCGGTGGCACACTGAATGAACAGGGTCAGGCCATGGGTCGTGCCGGTCACGTACTCAACGACAGCGCCACGATTGAATCGCTGGGCGGCCTAAGTTTCAACACCCAGAGCCTGCTCAATCGCAATGCGCACTTTGCCAGCGAACTGGTGCAGATTAGCGGGCCTACTCAAAGCATAGCGCTTCAGCCGGCCGGTGATCCCAATAAATACGATATCAACGATTATCATTGGGCGGCGGGGCACAAATCCGGCTGTTATTTTCACAATGGCACCGGCGTCGCAGTCAGCGACTGGACCCAATACGATATAACGCGCACTGAATACGAGACCCGGGTCATGCAAAGCGCGCCGGCGCTCATTCGCTCAGGCGGTAATTTCGTGCTGCAGGGTGAAAACTTCAATAATGACAAAAGCCATATCTTTGTCGGCGGCACTCTACAGGGCGATTTGAGTAACCTGAAAAATGAGGCTGTGTTTGGCCAGCATATCACTCACGAGGCAGGCACTAGCCAGTACACTTGGAATCGATGGCGTGGCGGCAGGAAACGCCGGCATGAGCGCCATTGGGGGGCACAAATTGCTTACACGCCAGCCGACATCGTGCAAACGATTGCGCTGCCTGTCTCCAAGGTCGAACAGCATACCGCTAGCGGCGAGCGTGGCTATGCGATCGCACAGCAGCAGCTTAGCCAGGCAGATGACGCGTTGAAAGCAAGCGCAGTGATCGAAGTGCCGGCCGCGCCCAGTGTGCGCGCCGCTCCTGAGCTAGGCCAGGTTGATGTCGCGGTAAGCGGTCTGGATCCGGCGATAAGCGGCCAGGACCCGGTGATAACGAGCCATAATCCGGTGATAAGCGGTCAGGAACCAACGAGCGACCAAAATGAGCAAGGCGTGCTTGATACGCACGGCGACGCCTCTATGGTTATCCGTACTGCCCAGCCGAGCGTCCAGATACCGGCCAACAGCCTATTTCGTGTTCAGCCGAACAATGGCAGCTATCTGATTGAGACCGATCCGCGCTTTACCGACTATCGCACCTGGCAAAGCGCCGCCACCTTACTGTCGCAAGGAAAGCACAATCCGGCCGCCACACACAAGCGCCTGGGCGACGGATTTTATGAACAAATGCTGGTGCGTGAGCAAGTCGCGCAATTGACAGGTCGGCGCTTTTTGAAAGGCTACGCCAGCGATGAGGCGCAATACCAAGCGTTGCTTGAGGCCGGCAGCGCTTATGCGAAAGCATGGAGCCTGCGTCCTGGCGTAGCGCTGAGCGCGCAGCAGATGGCGCAGTTGACCCGCGATATCGTCTGGCTGGTTGAGCAGGATGTGCACCTACCCGATGGCACTGTCACTCGCGCGCTAGTGCCGCAAGTCTACGCACGCGTCAAGCCGGGTGACCTCGACGGTAACGGCACGCTGCTCGCCGCGGAGGCTATCAACATAAAACTCAAGGACGAGATCGTCAACACTGGCACTCTTGCTGGACACACTGCCGTGCAACTGGATGCCGAAAACTCGCGTAACGTTAGCGGTCGGATAACCGGCAAGACAGTATCTGTCCAGGCGCGCGGCGATATTGATGTGATCGGCGGTAACATTGACGCTGATCAAGCCTTATTCGTTCAGGCTGGCCGCGACTTGAATGTGGTCACCACAACCCATAGCGATGCCAAGCAGTCGGGCCAGAGCGACTTTAGTCGTACCCACCTGGACCGTGTAGCCGGTCTGAGCGTTAACTATCCCCTTGGCGGCCCCTTGGTGGCTAGCGCCGGGCGCGACGCCAACTTAATTGCCGCACAAATCGTCAACCATGGCCAGAACGGCCAGACCGCTTTAATTGCCAGCCGTGATCTCAATCTTGGCACGGTCAAAGTCGCGGAGCAAGAAAGCAACGTCATCGACGCCAACAACTACCTCAAGCAAGGCGTTGAACAAGAGGTCGGGACCACCGTGCATGCGCAAGGTAACGTACGCATGCAGGCGGGTGGCAACCTGAATGCCCGTGCAGCCCGCGTCCACAGCGACCAAGGCGCGTTAGTGGCGCTGGCCGATGGGGAAATCAACATCGTGAGCGGGCAAACGAACCGCTACTGGAGCGAGGGCCGGCAGTATAAAAGTCGTAATGTGTTCGGCTCCAGTCAAACCACCACTCGCGATAGCTTGGCGGACACCACCGCGCAGGCCAGCACCTTTAGTGGCCACACGGTGGCGGTGCAAGGCCGCAATGTGACCTTGACCAGCAGCAACGTCGTGTCAGATAAGGACACGTTCATTGAGGCGCAAAACGACCTGACTATCCAGGCTGCGACGCAGTCCTACAGCGAAAGCCACTTCAAGGAGACCAAAAAGAGTGGTTTACTACATAATGGCGCGATGTCGGTGACAATTGGCAGTCAGGCGCACAGCGCTGACCAGCAAGAGGCTGGCACTCGTGCAACGGCTTCCACCGTGGGCTCGACCAATGGTAATGTGACCTTGGTTGCCAAACAGCTCTATCGGCAAGAAGGCAGTCATATCCTCACGCCGCGTGGCGATGTAGCTATTCAGGCGGACAAAGTCAGGATTACGGAAGCCCGTGAGCAGAGCCAGGGTACGCAGCAAACTCAGTTCAAACAATCGGGCTTGACCGTGGCGGTGACGACGCCAGCAATGGCGGCGGTCCAGACCGCGCAGCAGGTGGAGCGGTCGGTCGGACAGACCTCCGATCCCCGTATGCAAGCGTTGCTGGGCGTGACGACTGGCTTGGCCGCCAAGAACACCGTCGACGCCATCGCCCAGGATCCGAAATCGGGTGGCGGGGTCAACATTTCAGTCACCGTGGGCAGCGCGCAGACGGGGAGTCAGGCCACCTACAACAGTGCCACCGCATCGGGCTCGAGCATTGCCGCTGGCGGCGACGTGAGTGTTCAAGCCATCGGTTCGGGCCAGGATTCTATGTTGACCGTGCAAGGCAGCGACATCCAGGGTGGCGGTGATGTCCAACTGAAGGCCGATGGCAAAATCAATTTGTTGGCCGCGCAAAACGCCCGCGAGTCACACCTGACCCACAGCAGCATCAGCGGTGGCGCGGGCGTGGCGGTGAACTTAAGCTCCCAAGGTAAGGCAGCCGGTGTGACGGCGAGCGTCAGTGGCGCACGCGGCCGGGG
>NZ_JAHKSP010000038.1:0-517 GCF_021733735.1 Mycetohabitans sp. B2 | reverse complement strand
TAAGCTCCCAAGGTAAGGCAGCCGGTGTGACGGCGAGCGTCAGTGGCGCACGCGGCCGGGGCGAAGGCACTGACGTGAACTGGACATCCACTCACGTGAGTGCGGGTAACCGACTGGTGCTGGAGTCGGGCGGCGACACTACGCTTAAGGGAGCGGTGCTCAATGGCCGGCAAGTAATCGGCAAAGTGGGCGGGGACCTGAACATCGAAAGCCTGCAAGAGCGCAGTAGCGAGCGCAGCCGGGATATATCGCTCGGCGGCAGCGTGACGGCGGGTTTGGGTGTGTCGGGTAGCGTTAGCTTCAGCCAGCAAAAGATTGCAAGCGACTGGGCGAGCGTGACCGAGCGCAGTGGCATCCAAGCGGGCGACGGCGGTTTCCAGATTGACGTCAAGGGTCACACGAGCTTGAAAGGCGCGGCGATCGTCAGCACGCAGCAGGCGGTGCGTGACGGAGCGAATAGCTTGACGACGCGCACGTTAAGTACCGAGGATATCGTCAACTACGCCGATTACAAGGC
>NZ_JAHKSP010000037.1:0-4316 GCF_021733735.1 Mycetohabitans sp. B2 | reverse complement strand
TGGCTTGCAAAGCGAGGAAGCGCGCGCGGCGCTGCATGCGCTGGTGGGGTGCGCGGGCGCGGCGGCTAGCCGCCAGGATTGCGGCGCGGGGGCGATGGGGGCGGCGGCCAGTTCGATGCTGGGCACGCTACTCGGGCCGACGCAGGGGTTGACGCAGAGGCAGAAAGAAGCGCAAACAAATCTGGTGAGTTCGTTGGTGGCAGCGGTGGCGGGGATGGCGGGCCAAGATACACAGGCTGTGACGACGGCTGCGGTGACGGAGGGGCGGTTTAATCGGCAGATTAACGACAATGAAAAGAGGGCGATCGCGGAAAAAGCGGGCAGCAATAAGGCTGAGCAAGAGCGGCTAACAAAGGCAGCGTGCTATGCGGTGAAGTGCTGGGCGGAGTATAAGCCGGGAAGCGAGGAGTACACGAAGCACTATGTGAGCCAGCTTGAGGCTTCACAACTTCAACCAGAAATCGATTGGGTGAATCAACGGAAAGAGGCGGGGCTGTTCAAGTACACCCCAGGCCAGAAGATTGGCGATGCGGTGAAGAGCGATCCGGTAGGCGTGGCGAAGGATGCGGCGAAGGTTGTTGTTGGAGGCGTGACGGCGAAGACGGGGTTAGGGTTTTGTACAACCGGCTTGGGGTGTGCTGCTGGTATTCCGATGGCTGCATTTGGTATCAGCGACATGGCCGAAGGTGCAGATGGTTTGTACAACCGCTATAACGGTATCAGTGCTTCCGGGTTGAATCCATTGCGCTACGGATTCAATGAGGTATTGCCGGTAGGTTGGGGGAACGTTGTATATGACGGGTTGAGCTTTGTCACTGCAATTGGTGCTCTTTACGCCCCGGTTCCGCTTAAGATGGGGGTGGCCGATGGCCTGAATCGTCCGGGATCAATGTTCGGCGTAACTGTGCCACGTATTAACAACAACACTTTGATTCCGTTCATTAACCAAACGGCTCCCTACGGGACTACGCAGGGTACCTTGCTATTTGGCGTGGGGTTGAAGGGGGCGACTGTTATAAATGATATTCGCGGTAACGGGGAGGAGAAATGAATTGGCGAAGGCTATATGCGGTTAGCCAAATAATCGGGGTTGTTGGTGGTGTGTCAGTCGGAGCCGCGGGATTTTATTCGGTTATTGTGATTGGAGTGTGTAGGAATTTGATTGGTTTGAGTGACAACGTTTCTGTATTTATTATTGGTCTTCCGTTATTTATTGTCTTACTGGCAGGGTTCGTAAAATATTTACCAAGGCGTTTGCGCAAGTCGGGGATGCTGAGCGATGATCCGGAAAAATTCGGTCCGTGGTTCAGTGAAAAGAAGTCATCAGGTCGATAGTCTGAAATGATATACCCGGCGGATGCCGGGTGCGTCGTTTGCCTGCCTGCTGTGGTGTCAAAGGATGATGGGCACGCCGGGTGCGCGTGGTCGGCGTGGTTTAAATCGGCACGTTCGTGGTCATCGTCAAGCGCAACTGGATGAAGCGCAACAAGCGGCCCAGGACCCGAATCTAAGTCCACAGGCCAGGGCGCAAGCGCAACAGCAAGCGGCGCAGCTAAAGGCGCAATGGGGCTCGGGTGGCACTTATCGGCGCGCGCTGTCAGCGCTGGGCGCCGCAGCGGGTGGCAATGTGACGGCAGGCGTGGGGCAGTTCGCCCTGTCGGTGACCGTCAATTACGTGCAGGGTTTGGCGGCCAGTGAAGTGAAACGCGTGGCGGATGGCTTGCAAAGCGAGGAAGCGCGCGCGGCGCTGCATGCGCTGGTGGGGTGCGCGGGCGCGACGACCAGTTCGATGTTGGGCACGCTACTCGGGCCGACGCAGGGGTTGACGCAGAGGCAGAAAGAAGCGCAAACAAATCTGGTGAGTTCGTTGGTGGCAGCGGTGGCGGGGATGGCGGGCCAAGGCACACAGGCTGTGACGACGGCTGCGGTGACGGAGGGGCGGTTTAATCGGCAGTTGTATCCACCGGAAAAGACCTTAGCCCAACAGCTTGCGGAAAAAAGTGGTGGCAAATACAGCCCGCAGCAGATTGAAGACCAGATGCGGCAGATGTCGATGACAGAGGGCGGCCAAACATATGCCGGGAGTCCCGACATCTTGATAGGTGATCAGCGTCCGACGGATGCACAAGCCAAATGGATATATGGGGGTAAGACTGCGGACGAAAAGCCAATCCTGGAGCAGGCGACAGTAGCGAATAATGCTGAGCTGCAGCAGTATATCGTGGATACGGTGAGGAGCAGTGATGTGCCAAGCACCATTAGTTACAGCGTGGCACCACGCAACCAGAGCTAGGGCCGCGAAGGTATGTGCTTAAGCCTCCGGCGAAGCCCTGTGCGACGGCCGAGTGTGCAGCGGGACTGACGCCAGCGGAGTTGCTTTATTATCCGCCGGATTTGCCAAAGGAGCAGATCGCGAATACCGCTGCGGCTGTATTGACGGCAGCTGGTCGGTTTGGCGCGGCAACGGGTGCGATTGCGGCCGTACCTTCGCCGTATGCTCCTGCCGCTACGACACTAACTTTTGGTGCATCGGTAATAGGACTAAGCGCGGGAATGATTGAACAGATCGTGAGACCAAATCCTAAATCCTATGCTGTGGATAGTATTGTAGATTTAACGAATTACTTTGCTTCCGAGCGATATCCCTTGTATGGTCCTGTATTCAATGAGATTGGAGGAGTAGTCAAGGGTTTAGACTGGATAAATCAATTTAAGCAGCCTGAAAAGAAATGAAAAATTGGGTCATTCGAGATGGAAATTTTACCCCGGTTGTTAGAGGAGGGGCGTGTTTTATAGGAGGGGCGATCACGCTTATTGGATTCAAGTATAATGTAATGTTTGTAGCTCTGTTCGGTTTTGCGTTGGTTGCAGTGGGTGGTATATCATCAAGAGCAGCTATGTTAGGGATTAAGCCATTCGGAAATTCATATCGCGAAGCGCGGGAGAGTTACAAAAAGAAAGATGATGCTCAGAAGGGAGAGTCGAGATAGAAAATCTACGTTTAACCGGCAGTTGCATCCGGAAGAGAGGAGGTGGATCAATGGTCTTGAGTGGTGTATGCGAAGCGCTACGGTTTGACCGTCGAACAGGCGCGTGAAGAGCTGACAATACAGGCAAACCCACAAGTGCAGAATGGCTCGCCAGGCGAATGGAATCAGTGAGTCCATAAAATTCTGAAGCAGGCGCATGGGATGCTGCCGGCAGACGGTGAGAGCGGGCCAGGTTATATGTTTTATGCGACGCCGGCGCAGAAAGCTGATCCGAGCATGTATGCGGGGCACTATCCGAGCGGCTTGGGACTTAACCAGCCCACATCAGAAGCGATGAATGCGTCGGCCAATCATGATGCAACCGGTCGAGAGATGATTGCGAAACAGACGCTGGGTGCGGCGGCTGGCGCAGGAGCGATTGTGTTGGCACCGAAGGTTGCTGTGGCAGCGGGGCTGGGTACGGGGTATGACTACGCAGGCGATGTGATCAGCCGAGCAATGGGGTTGTCGAATAGTGAGCCGGATGTAGGGAAGTCGCTGGTTGTGGGTAGTGTTGCTGGAGTAACGGCACCGTTTTTCTTACCGTTGAGTACGTTGGGCGGGAGTACCGCGGGAAAAATTGTGGTGGGTGGTTATAACAGCCTGCTGGCGGGAACAGGGGCGTTTGCGGGTACGGCAATCACGCAATCAGGCAACCCGGACCTCTCTGCGGGTATCGGTTTGACTGGAGCAGCACTGAGTCAAGGAATAAATGCAACAATGCCAGGACCTGCAGGGGCGTTTATAAATCAGTTAATCCAAATTTTATCTGGTCCGGCTCAAGCAGTGATAGAGACGAATAAAAATAAAGAGTAAAGAATAGAGGCGATATGTTTACTGATTTGAGAAGGAAAAAAAGAAACATATTTAAGCGTGCGGCAGTCGCATATATGTGTGCCATTGGTATTCCGGTGGTTGTGCTTATATTTTCGTTCGCGCAAGGTGATGGATGGAAGCCGGTTATAGTTGGTTTTCCAGTCTATATAACCATATTTGGAAGTATTACATATCAATTTATCAAAGAGCTGCTGGTACTAAAGCAAGAGGACGGGAGTTTCAGAAAAAAATGGCAAGCAATAGCAACGAGCTTGGCGTGAGTGATTTAATCTGATGCGCGCAGCAGATGGCGCAGTTGACCCACGATATCGTCTGGCTGGTTGAGCAGGAGGTGCAACTACCCGATGGCACTGTCACTCTCAGCGGTGGTGCAGGCGTGGCGGTGAACCTAAGCTCCCAAGGTAAGGCAGCCGGTGTGACGGCGAGCGTCAGTGGCGCACGCGGCCGGGG
>NZ_JAHKSP010000036.1:0-4766 GCF_021733735.1 Mycetohabitans sp. B2 | reverse complement strand
TGGCTTGCAAAGCGAGGAGGCGCGTGCGGCGCTGCATGCGCTGGTGGGGTGCGCGGGCGCGGCGGCTAGCCGCCAGGATTGCGGCGCGGGGGCGATGGGGGCGGCGGCCAGTTCGATGCTGGGCACGCTACTCGGGCCGACGCAGGGGTTGACGCAGCGGCAGAAAGAAGCGCAAACAAACCTGGTGAGTTCGTTGGTGGCAGCGGTGGCGGGGATGGCGGGTCAAGACACACCGGCTGTGACGACGGCTGCGGTGACGGAGGGGCGGTTTAATCGGCAGCTGCATCCGCAGGAGAGGAAGTGGATCAGTGATCGTGAAGCGGTGTATGCGAAGCGCTACGGTTTGAGCGCCGAACAGGCGCGTGAAGAACTGACAATACAGGCAAACCTGCAAATACAGAATGGCTCGCCAGGCGAATGGAATCAACGGGCCCATGAATTCCTGAGGCAGGCGCATGGGATGATGCCGGCAGACGGTGACAGCGGGCCGGGGTATATGTTCTATGCGACGCCAGCGCAGAAGGCTGATCCGAGCATGTATGCAGGGCACTATCCGAGCGGCGTGGGGCTTAACGCGCCCTCATCAGAGGTCATCAATGCGTCAGTGAATCGCGATGCGGCTAGTCGCGATGTGATTGCGAAACAGACGCTGGGAGCGGCGGCTGGCGCGGCCGCGATTGCAGTGGGAGGCCCAGTTGCTGCGTTGCCAGGAGCGCCGATTTTTAGCAGCGAGGGTGCGCTGGGTTCCGGAATGTGGGCGTCACCAGTGGGAACTGGCATTATTAGTGGCGGTATCAATGCTGGATCGCAATATATGCAAAACGGTGACATTAATCCGGTGGATGTAGCCGCCGCGACAATGGCTGGGCCAGTTGGCGTATATGGTGGCCTTGGTTGGAATATCGGAGTCAATGCCGTGGGTGGGACTGCGAGTACGGTTATTAATAACAAGTTGTATGGTAAAAACGATAGCGTTATGTTCAGTGGTATTGCCGCTGGTGTTGCATCGTTATTTGGTTATGGCGTTGGCAAGAGTATAGAAAAAGCAATTGAATCTGCTTCGCGTCCGACGATTAATAGTGCTGATTGGGATAGTGTTGGTAAGTGGGTTGGATCATCGGGGTGGAATTTATTTAGGCAAAATCGCTTACCTGCTATTGGTTCAGCTGCTGCTGGCGGTGCAGGAGGAGAAGCGGTGGGTGCTTCAATAAATAAGGCAAAGAAGCAGATGGATGAGAAAAGATGATCCGACTCGTGCTTGTTATCCTTTTGACTTACTTATTGTCGATATTATGTTTTTTGGCAATAAAGGTGACTGCAATTTTTTTTGTTGTAATGTTTTACGGTGTAAATTTTTCGTGGGGGGTGGTGATACAAGGTTTGTGATTGTGCGGGGATCTTTGATGGCATGTGTGTTTGGGGTGTTCGCTATAGTTCAATATATCAAGACAAGAAAGGATCATCGTTGATCTATTCAAAAATCTCAGAGCGGTCGTGTCTCGATATATTGACCAGAAACAAGTGAATAGTTTGACGACGCGCACGTTAAGTACCGAGGATATCGTCAACTACGCCGAATACAAGGGCAGTAGCGTGGGGCTGAGCGGAGGTTACAGTTTGGGCGGCAGGGGTGGCGGCGAAGACCTGGAAGGGGTTGACACAACACTCCGGGCGGATTCAGCGTTGCGCCGCCGAGCGTGATGGCCGCTTCGGGCAAGGCCAGCAGCACGACGCTGAGCGGGATCAGCGCCGATACGATTCACATTACGGACGAAGCGCAACAGCAAGCTTTGACGGGGCAAGACGTTGCGCAAAGCCTTGCCGGGCTGAACCAGCAGGTGTGGAGCGGACAGGATGGCGATAACGCGCTCAAGCCGATCTTTGACAAGCAGAAGATTCAGGCAGGGTTCGAGATGGCGAATCAGCTGACGCATCAAATCGGCACGTTCGTGGGTCATCGTCAAGCGCAACTGGATGAAGCGCAACAAGCGGCGCAGGACCCGAATCTGAGTCCACAGGCCAGGGCACAAGCGCAACAGCAGGCGGCCCAGCTAAAGGCGCAATGGGGCCCGGGCGGCACTTATCGACGGGCGCTGTCGGCGCTGGGCGCAGCAGCGGGGGGCAATGTGACGGCAGGCGCGGGGCAGTTCGCGCTGTCGGCGACCGTCAATTACGTGCAGGGTTTGGCGGCTAGTGAAGTGAAACGCGTGGCGGATGGCTTGCAAAGCGAGAAGGCGCGTGCGGCGCTGCATGCGCTGGTGGGGCGCGCGGGCGCGGCGGCTAGCCGCCAGGATTGCGGCGCGGGGGCGAAGGAGGCGGCGGCCAGTTCGATGCTGGGCACGCTACTCGGGCCGATGCAGGGGTTGACGCAGCGGCAGAAAGAAGCGCAAACAAACCTGGTGAGTTCGTTGGTGGCAGCGGTGGCGGGGATGGCGGGCCAAGATACACAGGCTGTGACGACGGCTGCGGTGACGGAGGGACGGTTTAATCGGCAGATTAACGACAATGAAAAGAGGGCGATCGCGGAAAGAGCGGGCAGCAATAAGGCTGAGCAAGAGCGGCTAACAAAGGCAGAGTGCTATGCGGTGAAGTGCTGGGCGGAGTATAAGCCGGGAAGCGAGGAGTACAAGAAGCACTATGTGAGCCAGCTTGAGGCTTCACAACTGCAACCAGAAATCGATTGGGTAAATCAACGGAAAGAGGCGGGGCTGTTCAAGTACACCCCAGGCCAGAAGATTGGCGATGCGGTGAAGAGCGATCCGATTGGGGTGGTAAAGGATGTGACGAAGGTGGTGGCGGGCGGCGTCACTGCCAAGACAGGGGCTACAATTTGTGCGACGACTGGTGTTGGGTGCGTGGCAGGAGTTGGCATGATTAGTTTTGGTATAAGCGATATGGTGGAAGGCGGAGAAGGGCTATACAATCGATATAATGGTACTGATGCCCAGGGTGTGAATCCATTGCGTTGGGGATTTAATCAAATTAGTCCAATGTGGGGCAATACCGTATATGACACACTTAGTTTTGGTACTGCAGCTTTGGCTCTACGGGCTTCTGTCCCGCTCAAAATTGGCGTGGCGGATGGGTTGAATCGTCCGAGCTCTATGTTCAATGTGACAGTTCCGAGAATAAATAATCCGATATTGAATCCATTCACTCATATGCCCTTACCGTATGGTGTGACTCAGGGAACCCTGCTGTTTGGCGTAGGTTCAAAGGGTGGAGCAATAGTCAACGACATACGTCATGCTGGAGAGAGAAAATGAACTGGCGACGACTTTGCGCGACTTTGGAGATATGTGGGACGGTCAGTTTATTTTCGTTTGTTGGTGCTGGATTCTGGTCGTTTATAGTTGCGGGATTATGCAGAATAGCTTTCCGATTAGAAGATAACGAGGCGATGCTACTAATTGGGCTGCCGCTATTTATAGTAGTGAGCATTTGGCTTATTCGAGTGCTACCAAAGCATCTGCGCAAAGGGGGAATGTTGAGCGACGAACCTAAGAAATTCGGCCCGTGGTTTAAGGATGATAATAGGTGAGGTGGTGTTAAGCTAGGCTTGCCAGTAAATGAAATCGCGCACCGGGGAAAAGGATGACAGGGTGTTTGCTACCCGTTGGGTATATAAATACAAAAACGGTCAAGTCTGGACAAGCGAATAATTTTGAAGGATATGCTGGGGGTGGGACAGCACTTTATGGTGGTTTGGGGCGGTGTTATGGTATCGCCAGGTAATGGAATCGCGACGGTTTTGACTGGACGAGCTTTGTGTTGTCGGGTGCGACGGGCGCGGTAGCGACGGAGATGTAGTTCGTTCCCGTGTTCATGACGGGAGTCGGCGGTGCGTTGACCGGCTTGGCACTGCAAGGTCAGAATCCAAATGCGGCAATGGCGGGCGCGGCGGTGGGGACGGTGGTCGGGTATCCGATTGGAGTCAAAATTGAGGGCAAACTCGATAGTGTGCTGAATCCTTGGTATCGGCAGGAGTGGGTAGGGCTGGCGTCCAATGCTTATAGGGTTGCCTGCTTATTTAACCTTTTTTGCGGCAATTATCTACCAGTTCATCAAGGAACTGCGTGCGTTGAGGCGAGGGGAGGAAGCAGGCGAGTCTCTCCCGAACAGCAAGCAGTATTGACGAACTTGGCGTATGCTGGGTTGCGATTTCGCTTTAACAGGCAGTTGCATCTAGAAGAGAAGCAGCGTATCAGAAATTTCACAGGAAAAGGTGAAGTTAAAGAAGCTCGGCTGGCGGCGGAAGCCTGTGCGATGGCGAAATGCTATGCGGAATACCCAGAGGACAGTGCGGCCTATCAGCATTTCAAGCAAATCGCGGAATTCGGTGCGAGCGATGCGTTGGCCGATGAACGCCAGATACTTTCGCAACAAGACAGCCTGTTCGATTATACGACGTCGGGCCTATTTAGTGATGCGAATATCGATGCTGCGAAACAGTGGAATAACACAGTTCACGTCACCGAGGTGCGGAGGCACCGCAAGCGACATTGGGTGCGATGGGTGTTGCCGGAGCAGACCACAGATGTGGACCAACAGAGACAAAGGCGAGCGGTTCAACCGGCAATTGCACAACAAGCACCGCAGCGATAGCCTATTGGTGTCATTCTGCAACCTCAATCGTAAGGCGCACGACGATCTGACGTCGTGCTATGTCGAGGCCGTTCTTCAAGAGTGAAACGGTCCGAAGAAATGTATTAGCTGGAACTCGATCTGACAGGTAGTTGGACCGATAGTGTGGAGGCGATCAATGC
>NZ_JAHKSP010000035.1:0-22388 GCF_021733735.1 Mycetohabitans sp. B2 | reverse complement strand
CGCTACATCGAATGCGCCAGCAACTGGTCCGGATCCGCGTCATGCAAGTCAATCAATTGCGTGGATTACTCTATGAATTCGGCGTCGTTTTGCCACAAGGGCGACGTCCATCGATCCAGGCCGCTCAAGCGGCGATCGCGACGCTGGCCGATCAGTTTCCGGCAATGCTGATCAATAGCCTTCGGGATCAATTGTCCCGGCTTCATCTGCTCGACGATCAAATTCAACGCATCGAGCAGCGCATCCTCGAATGGCAACGCGGTGACCCAGCATGCCGTCGTATCTCGGAAATTCCGGGTGTTGGCCTGTTGACGGCAACTGCAGCGGTGTCGGTCATCGGTCAAGCGAAAACTTTCCGCTCCGGTCGGGAATTTGCGGCCTACCTTGGCCTCGTGCCGCGACAGAACAGCTCGGGTGGCAAAGTCGGGCTGGGCGGCATCAGCAAACGCGGTGACGTCTATTTACGTACCTTACTGATTCACGGTGCACGATCAGTCATCTCGAGTTCGAGACACTTGCCAGAGCGATTACATGCTCTATTAACTCGACGGCCGACAAACGAACGTTGGGCAGGTTGTAAGACGGCGCTGCTCCCCGCCGCGTTTTTGCAAACAACCGGTTTCATCCAAGGTAAGTCAGTATGACTTTGCGTGAGACAAGGGCTGGCCTGATGTGGGACGTCGAGCACGCAGTGAAGGCCCTTTTGTCCTGTTAAGAAAAAAGTTCGGAATGCGTGCCCGCTCGGACGAAGATCACTAAGCTATGCTTGCCGATATCAGCGAGCTTATAAATAAGCAGAAAATCGCCCCCAATGTGACACTCCCGGTGACTGTCCCACTCGCCCGCAAGCGAGTGATCCAACCACTCAGCAGCAAGCGGGCCATCATTGGCAATAAGCAACGTCATGGCCTCTTTCAACCGGTTCATATCGTACCGGCCCGAGTAAGACAGGCGTTGCCAGTCCTTGAGAAATGCTTTGGTGTAATCTGACGCGCGCGGCAGAGTGGCCCGCTTACTTGCGGGTGTTCTTTTCAAGGTCATTCATCAAGGCGTCGGAAGTTGCGAAGCGAACGTGGCGGCTCTCGATGATGTCGCGGGCTTCAGCCATGGCGGCACGGCTGGCCGCATTGGGCGCTTGGATCGCAAAGGGCAGCGCTTTGTCTGCCACGATGCGCGTCAGGAAGACTCGAATGGCATCGGAGACAGTCAGCCCCATCGAGGCTAACGTTTGCGCAGCCTGCGCTTTGACGGTCTCGTCAATACGGATGTGAACCATTGTCGTTGTAGCCATTGCGACCTCCTATCATTTGAGATACATTGTATCTCATCAAGCGATGGCCAGCAAGACACACTATATTTTTGATTGGGGTAGCTTCTTAATGCGGAAAAATCATACGCCAAGCGGCCTCACTTTTGGTGCGCGCAGTGCCTATGCTTGCTAACCGGCCTGCGGCCACATGAGCCTTTGTATAAAAAGCGAATGTCGATAACTGCGTCACGAAGTCTTTTTAAGCGCACGCGTCGGCGGGCGTGGCCGCCTAATTGGGCCAGAGGTCCGGCCTAATGCGGACTGGGTGGGTATGCGCTGCCGCGCGCGCCGCGCTTTTTCAGCTTCAGCACTCGCGCGCTGCAGCGCGGCCAAGCTGCCTTCCAGCGTGCCAATGTGCTGGCGTGAGTCCCCCAGTTGCGCCTGCAGCGCTTGCCGCTCAGCGCGGGGTTCTTCGAGAGTGCGTTCGGCGTGCGCCGCAGCCTCGCGGGCGGCGGCTACTTCGGCGGCGGCCGCGTCGCGCTCGAGGCGCATTTCGGCACGCACCTCTTCCAGTGCCGTGTGCGCAGTGGCCGCGGCCCGCTCCCACAGCGTCGCGAGGAGCGTGCCGGCGGCGGCGCGCAGCTCGGGG
The DNA here is from genome assembly GCF_021733735.1 of Mycetohabitans sp. B2. Lineage (NCBI taxonomy): Bacteria > Pseudomonadati > Pseudomonadota > Betaproteobacteria > Burkholderiales > Burkholderiaceae > Mycetohabitans > Mycetohabitans sp. B2. The sequence continues at coordinate 20,490 of NZ_JAHKSP010000035.1, read as the reverse complement.
GGCAAAGTTTGCGCTGCGCGAGCATCCACTCATGTTGACGAAAGCGCCTTGCATCGCAAACTAGCGCGCTTGCGGATTGTTCGCGTCGCCGACCCACCGCTTCGTGTTGTTCAGCGCGTACATCAAGTTCCAGAACTTGTTGCTCATTGCGTTGTCCTCATTCAATAATCGTCTGAAACCGAGCCAGCGCGTCCTCAACCACTTCAACCGGCGCACGTTCGAGCTTACGCGCGCCGCGCGCCTCCAGGTCGAGCATACGCGCCATGTTGACGAGCGCTACACCTTGCGTCTCGGTTCCAGAACCGGAAAGCGGTACGGCGAACCTAGCAAAGCGAGCAGAGGCGTCGCCCTGGGTGATCGGGGCAACGAGCGCCACGCCCAAGGCGTTGAACGCCGCCGCAGATAGAACGAGCGCTGGGCGAAAATCACCTTGCTGCTCTCGCCCGGCAGTCGAGTTTAGGCTCACGCGCACGATATCGCCCCGCGCGAACTTGACCCGCCTCACCAAGCCTCACGCCCCACCGGTTTGACCTCACTCCATGCCGCCATGTCCTCCGGAAAAAAAGTCTTCATGTCGCATTGGGCAATAAGGTCGTCCAGCGAATATTTGCGGCGGGCCGGGGCCAGCATTACGCCATCCGGACGCACGTCGGCGTTTAGCGAACTGCCGACCGACGCGAGAAACACGCAACACGATTGGCAAGCACTTTGTGCCTCTAACTATGGCAGTTGACGCCATAAGCTGGCGTATGGCAAAATACGCCATATGAAAAAGAAGGCGACGCTGTTATTTGAGGATCGAATGGTTTATCCGGACGGAGCCATTCTTGAAATGCGGATCTGGCGATTGCCCGAATGCGATGCGGAAAGACCCCATGGTTTGAAATACAGCCTGTTCTATGGTCAGGGCAGCGCAAGAATCATTGGCTACGATAATGAACGCGGCAAGGGCGACCATCGCCACTATCGTGACCGTGAAGTGCCCTACGTTTTTTCGACGGCGGAACAGATGGTGAGGGACTTTTTGGGGGATGTTGAACGCGAAAGGAGCGGAAAATGAGCAAACTGACAGTCCATGTGAGTGGCGCACGTGATATGGGGCAGCGGTTCGTGAATGCCTTTGAGCGCGCGGCCAAAGGCGAGCATTTCAAGGAAAGTCACGTCACCTTTCTCTCGTGGCAGGAAATGGTGGCGGCGCTGACGCCAAAACGGCTGGAGTTACTACGCTATTTGCACCGAGAAGGCGCCGATAGCGTCAAGGCTTTGGCATGCGCTTTATCGCGTGACTACAAGCGCGTGCATGCTGATGTGGCAGCGCTAGAAGTTGCCGGTCTGGTCGTGCGGGAAGACGGCCGCTTGACGGCGCCGTGGGAAGCACTTGCCGCTGAGGTGGCCTTGTAAGTGATGTGCTCGATGAGCACGCCACCATTTCCCCTGAAATAGCGCTACGCATTGAGGTCTGGTGACGCGTTGTTAATTTAGTCATTGGCTCCTACACTATAGGATCCATCCCTCGCTCAGGCGTTGCCGCATGTAGGTGACTGGGTCACCTACTCTTTTTGAGCGCACGCGTCGGCGGGCGTGGCCGCCTAATTGGGCCAGAGGTGCGGCCCAATGCGGACTGGGTGGGTATGCGCTGCCGCGCGCGCCGCGCTTTTTCAGCTTCAGCACTCGCGCGCTGCAGCGCGGCCAAGCTGCCTTCCAGCGTGCCAATGTGCTGGCGTGCGTCCCCCAGTTGCGCCTGCAGCGCTTGCCGCTCAGCGCGGCGTTGCGCGTCACTTTCGTCGGCACGTCGCACCGCCGCATCTCGTTCCTTGATCAGGCGCGCGCTGATGCTGCGCTCATGCTCGGTTTCCAAGAGCGCACACTTTTCGGCCGCTTGCAGCCGTGCTTCGGCGCGCGCGGTGTCGGCCCGCAGCTTATCGAGTTCGCGGGCAAAATCGGCGCGCGCCTGGGCGAGCGCCACGTCCCGCTCCTGTGCGTCGCGTTGCAGGCGCTCGACTTGCGCGTGCAGCGTCTGGCGCGCTGCTTCAGCCGCCGCCAGCGCGCGCTCGAGTTCCTGCAGGCGTGCCTGCGCAGCGAGCCGCGCCGCGCGGTGTTCTTCGAGGGTGCGTTCGGCGTGCGCCGCAGTCTCGCGGGCGGCGGCTACTTCGGCGGCGGCCGCGTCGCGCTCGTGGCGCATTTCGGCCCGCATGTCTTCCAGCGCCGCGTGCGCGGTGGCCGTGGCTCGCTCCCACAGCGTCGCAACGAGCGTGCCGGCGGCGTCGCGCAGCTCGGGGGGCAAATCCGGATGGTCAAGCTTGACACGACTTTTCTCACGCAGCTCATGCCAGAACTCGCTGAGCACCGCCGTGGGCGTGCCCATGCTGCCCTTGCGCACCAACTGGTACAGACGGTTCGCGGTGGGCGTGATGCCAAAGCGAAAGAACAGCAGCGCGCACACCTCGCGATACAACTCGCGCGTGTTTGGATGCGCGGCTTTTAAGCGCGCGATCTCGGTGGTCAGCGCCGCATCGGGGGACAGGACATCACTCATCGCAGTTTCCGGGGAACATTTCCTTCAATAATACTACGTAATACGTTGTATTTCTAACACTAAAGACACGTTACACGACATTACGGCTGTAATGTCGTGTAACGCTTTAGAAGCGTCGTGTTTCGTTGACCCCCGCCCTTGGAGCGCCCCCCACCGTGTCCCTCACCCCGTTCACCGCCGTGCCACCAGTCGAGGCGCTCGTGTTGCCCGAGCATTTAGACGGGCGCGACGGCACCAATCGCGGCGCGCGAGAGACCGCGCAACTCGCCGCGCGTAACGACCTGGACGCCGTGCGCGCCTGGCTGTCCAATTACGCCGACACAAAAACCACGTTCGACACCCACCGCAAGGAGGCTGAGCGGCTCTTGCTGTGGGCCGTCGTGCAACGGGGCAAGCCGCTGTCGTTGCTCACGCACGAGGATCTACAGCAGTTCAACGCGTTCCTGGCCGACCCGCAGCCCGCGAGCCGCTGGGTGTCGGCCACCGGGGGCAAATATCCCCGCGGCGATGCGCGCTGGCGGCCCTTTAATGGGCCGCTGTCCGCGGCCAGCCAGCGGCAAGCGCGGGTCATCCTGAACGGCCTGTTTGGTGGATGCTGGCTATCTGCGCAGCAACCCGATGGCGCTACTGCGCTAGCGCGCCAAGCGCTCGGCGCTCCGCGTCACGCGCTATCTGTCGATCTCACTATGGGATGAGGTCAAACACTTTGTCGAGCAGCTGCCCCAGGAAACAACGGCGCAGCGCGCGTACTATGCCCGCTGCCGCTGGCTGACCACGCTTTTCTATCTGCTAGGTCTGCGCCTCTCCGAGGTCGCCCACGGCACCATGGGCGACTTCTCGCGGCGCCTAGGCCTGGACGGACACGACCAGTGGTGGCTTGACATCGTCGGTAAGGGACAACGCGCGCGGCGCGTGCCCGCGTCGCCGGAATTGATCGTCGAGCTGACCCGCTACCGGCAGGCGTGTGGCTTGTCCCCGCTGCCCCGCCGGGTCGAGGACACGCCGCTGGTCGTGCCCTTCCGGGGCCCGCGCCGCGGCCTGTCGCGTTCCGCCCTGCATGACGCGATCAAAGCGGATCTTTCGCGACGCCGCGTCGTGGCTGCACGCACGCGGGCCAGAATTTGCCGATCGCGCCGACGAACTGGTGCGCGCCTCGGCGCATTGGCTGCGGCATACAGCCGGCTCGCATCAGGCTGACGCCGGCCTCGATCTGCGCACAGTGCGCGACAACCTCGGGCACATGTCGCTGACTACCACGAGCCTGTACTTGCACGGGGAAGAGGACACGCGGCACCGCCAGACGGTGCGCGGCCATCGGATGAACTGGGGCGACCAGGAGCCGGTCGAACCTCTCACTCGGGAGCCACAGCGCTAATGGCCGGCCCGCTCTGCTTGCCGTGCGAACCCAGCGTGCAGCCATGCCTCAATGAGGTCACGACCGCCCCCACTCTTTAAATGGACAGCAGTCTAGCGCGCCTGCCCTACAGCCCATTGCCCAGCCAACCGAGTGACGCGATAACGTGATCTCCTACGCCAAGCTCCCCCGAACCGGTACCCGCACAATGACGGCGACTGACATCACCGTGAGAATAAAACACGGTTCCGATGACAGGCGCACACTTAAACTGTGACTACCAATAACTTTTAATTTTCAATAAAGAATGACTGAACTGCTGCGATACCGACAAGAAAACGGACGCGAGCCCCTGACAGAATGGCTTAACGGGCTACGCGACCGCGTTGCACAGGCGCGCGTGCGGCTTCGACTGCGCCAAGTTCAAGCAGCAACTTCGGAGACTGTGAGCCGGTTGGAGAAGGAGTGCTGGAATTGCGTGTACACGTCGGTCCCGGTTACCGGGTCTATTGTGGGCGGCATGGCAATGCGCTCGTGATCCTGCTGTGCGGCGGCGATAAGCGTTCGCAAACGGCAGATATCCGGCGTGCGAAGGAATACTGGATTGACTGGAAGCGGAGGCAAGCGTGACGAAGGCAAAGGCAACCGTGTCACATTACGAGCAGGAAATCGCGGAGCTGCGCGCCGATCGTGATCTGGCCATTGAATACTTGAAAGCGGCGATGGAATCACTCGATAATCCGAAAGACCGTGCCGGCGCTCTACTAGCGCTGCGCACGGTTGCACACGCCTATGGCGGATTAGCATGGGTTGCGGCCGAGGCAGGAATCACGCGCGAGGCGCTTTATCGCGCGCTTTCGCTAAAAGACAATCCCACCTTGAAAACCTTGCTGGCCGTGCTGAAGGCGGTCGGCATGCGCCTGTCGGTGGAACCGTGGATCACGCGCACGCGTAACCGTCAGCGCTTTAGCTCAGCAGTTCTTGGATCGCGCACTCGAAGCCGCCTGCTCGAACACGCGTGAGCTGTACCGCGGAATGTGTGCGATGATGTTCTTTCGTTTCGGCAGATGTATCAGGAATCTTGTGTGCCGAGGTCGGTTAAAAGATCTCAGCTTATGGTGTTCGTGAACCGGTCGCCGAACAGAATGGCGAACTGATTAAGCGCCTGCCGCCAAGTGATAGGCGGCATCTTTCCTTTTCGATGTTGCGCAAGGCCAGATACAACAGTTTGCTGGCGGCTTCGTCGCTCGGGAAGTGGCCGCGGTTCTTCACAATCTTGCGCAGTTACATGTGCATGCTCTCGATGGTTTTGGTAACTGGCATGATATGAACCGGTGTCCCGCGTGTTCCCGCCGCGCAGTTTTAGGCGTATGGTCCGACCATCCGGGACAAGGGGCACCGGGAAGCACTTCGGGTAGGCAGGCTACTCGTCTATGATGAGCCGCGAGCTCGTGTTAATCATTGGCTGCCCCTGCGACCCGCCCAGCGGCCCGCGACGGCGGAGAAGCTGCGCCGCGCGAGCCCGCACTGGATGCGGCACACTCACGCGTCACATGCGCTGGCCCGGGGCGCCGAGCTGATCATGGTGCACGACAATCTGCGCCATTCGTCGATCCCGACGACGTCGATCTATCTGCACAGCGATGAAGTGCAGCGAGTCCGGCGGTTCGATCAGGCGTTTGAGGCGCGAAAGGCCTAAAATATGAACGCGTCGATCGCAAATTGGCGCAAATGAGGCGGCCCGGTGACGAACGAGATCACGATTGTGCCGAAGCAACAACAAAGTTATTGCAATGGGATACACGATTCGAACATTTCTGATCACGCCGGACGAGGGCATCCTGAAGATAGGAATGACGCGCTACTGGAACATGCTCGGTGCTCCGGATAGTCATCGCCTGCCGGAGTTTGCAGATCAGCGCGTGCGCCTCGCGCACCTTGATGGATCGCAAGCCCATGCACTTGATCAATCGGGATTTTGTGATTGTCACTTTTGATGCGCAGGGCCGTCTCAATGTCGATCAAATCAAGCAGCGCGGTAGCTCGCTGTTTGAAGTCTTCCTGGCCTCCAAACTGGGCCGCAACAACAGGGAGGGCACTGCGAAGGTTGTCGATGCCGCGGCCCGCTTTACCGTACAAGGCAGTCAATGGACGCCCACACCTGCCTTGATCCAGGCCCTTGATGAGGCAGCACTGGCATTGCGACGGTGCTCTGGCATTTAGGCCGAGCGAATTTCATAACTTCAAGGCTTATGACAGGAATTTACGCGTACCTTGTTCACTCCCCTGGTCGTGGCGAGGCTCTTCGTTCCAAACTTCGAGATTAATAAGCATGTTAGAGTTTTCTACTTGTTGAGCCAGTTTTCGAGCCTGATACCGGGATAGCTGGCAAAATCGCGCTCGTTGTTCGTAACGAGAATAACGTCCAGGGCAATCGCGTGGGCGGCAATCAGCTTGTCAAAAGCATCCTTCTTGCGCTCGCTCGTCGCTTTGCGCACAGGCCCGTAGGCCGTTGCTGCGGCAGCGTCGAACGGGGCCACAGGAATATCTTGGATTAGGGCGGCGAGATTGCGGCGCTCGCGAGTTCGGTTCGCAGACACTACGACGCCGTATTCAAGTTTAGCGTAGGTGACTGCGGACATAACCACATCCCCGACGTAGCACTGCGCAAATCGCTTCGCGACTTCTTCAGGCTGATTCTTCATCAGGTAGATGCACATGTTTGTGTCGAGCATAAAGCGCGGCATCACAATCCCTCGCGCTCCGTCTGCTCCTGCTCGCCGCGACCTTCAGCCATGAAATCCGGCCCGAATTTCGCGAACTTCTTGAGCACGCCAGTCAGCGGACGACGCATCGGACGGATACGGATCTCATCGCCTACGCGCTCAATTTCGATTTCGACATCGCTCCGGTCGTAAGCAAGGTCGGCGGGAATGCGAACGGCTTGCGAGTTGCCATTCTTGAAAACGCGGGTGGTATGCATAGCGGTTCCTGATGTGTGTACTGTGGATGTACTATAGAATATTCTCCGCTCTATGTAAATACGCGTATGTACATGGGCGGCGACTGCACTCCATGCCTTGAGCGGATCGTGCGTGGTCATGCCTCGTAACGAGCGCGCCTTGGGCTACTGTTACAAGGATGTTTGCCTCCACGAGTGCAAAAGCCGTCCCGCGAGCCCGGAATTGTCGGCTTTCCTCGGAAAAGCCAGCGCCGCGGTCCTCAGCGGGCGTGCGGCACGGCCACCAAACAGACTGACGCACAACCGGTCGCGTCGCGCAAGCCACGTGGTTTATTGCGCGCTTACGGTCAATGGTGGCGACGCTGATCTGACTCAGCCGTTGGCAAACCTGCTTTGATAGCGTCAGGTGACCATGCCGTGCCATCGCATCGGTCAGCGTTGGAATGAGGGCTTTCAGTCGTTTGCCGCAGATCCAATGTAAGTGTCGTCCCAAGGCCGCATAGACGTTCAGAATTTGACTTCGAAGAGCCGTTGATTTGCGAAGTCGAGATCAAACGCATCGGGATCGAAGCTGCCGCCGCACCACTTGAGGAAGTGGTCATGTTCCTCGTGCGAAGGATCGATGATTGCCATCGAGAAAGTCGATGTATCCGGGGGCTCCGCCGACGTCCTTCGGCGGGCATGCGTTGCGTCCGTCTAGGCACAAAGGCGAGCGAAGTTGCGCATTGGCGGGCAACGCCTTTTCGACCTTGATGCGATGCTGCCAGTTGTCGCCGTAGTCGTAAATGTAGGTGAATGACTTCAGCGCGCCCAACGCTTTGACCAGCGTGACCCTGGCTTCATCCAGCATCGGCGGATCGCTCGGGTAGTCGGGGTCCGGTTCGCCGTAGTTGGTATTGCGGAACACGAATTCATGCGCATGGCCGCCTTCCCATCCCATCGCTAGTAGCAATGATCACCGCCCGCGTCATGAACGAGCCAAAAGTCGCCACCATGGGTTTGGCCGATCCAATGCTCGATGCGCGCGAAGTCGCGCTCGATGCGCGGAAAGTAGCGCGTCACGTGGTAGGTGTCGTCTAATATTAGGCCGTTATAGGTCCCGACCTCAGAGGGCGGCACCACAGCGCCATCGGCATCACGCTCCGGTTCAAGGACATCACCGCCCGGGCCGATAAATTCATCTTCGTCGTCGTATTGGGGCGTGCCGCAAGCAGTGCGTCGCCCGATGCTGGTCAACCCGAGGTGCCATCCGACGCCAAACGGGCCATTGCCACTGCCGCTTGCATAGCGCAATGCCAGTTGCGGCGCGTAGCCACGGCCGGCCGATATGGGCAGCGGCAACGTCATCGTCGCCACGCCCGAGGAGCCAACCGGCCCCAACGCCTCGCCTAACCCACGCATGGCCCCGCCGCCTTTGGGCAGGCTCGGTGGCGTCAGTGTCATCCCGGACGCGGAAGAAAAAGAGAATGTCAACGGGCACTCCTAAAAGCGGTTGAAGGTGGGCCGGTGCGTGACGCCGCACGGCGTGTCATCGGGCCAGTAGATTCGTGATCATCGAATGCGGTCTGGCGAACGGTGCGTCGGTTAAGCCGACGCACTAACGCTTACAAACCCGATGGAAGCAGGCTTTTTTCCACTGCATCAGCAAAGCTCGCACCACCGACACAAGCGCTGTACTGCACTTGCACTAGCACATCGTCCAGTGCCGCCAGCAACGCTTGCTGCTCTGGATCCGCTTTCAGTTGGCCACCTTGACTGTCCACTGCACGCGGAAAAGTCAGCGTCCACTTCGACACCGCGCCCGTGCCTTCGAATGGCCGATAGCGCTCGTCATCAAAGCGCACGTTCACACTGCCCGCGTCATTCAATCCCGTTGAGATCGCCACTTGCTGGCTAGGCCGCAGATTGTTGACCACGTTAGCGCCTACGTTACCCTTTCCGTTCAGGTAATCCACCCCCTGGATATCGGCCTTCAGCAGAGTGCTGCTGCTGATCTGGGTCAGTACCGCTTTGACATCCTGATATGGTCCGACCACCGTGGGCAACGTCACTGACACAGACAAGATTTGCCGCAGATAGTGACCGGGATAATCGTTGTCAAACAATGCCTCGGTCAGCTCAAAGGTAAAGCTACCTCTGCTCTTTTGCGCTTCAAACGTGTTATTGGTCAATAGTGTTTTCAACGACACGGTGCGAGTGATTTCCAGCCGGCGCTCATGGCGTGCCAGATACGCCGCTTCCATCTGATGCAGATTCAATTGCAAGGTCTCGCCGACTTGCAGACCCCGGTAATGATCATTCCAGGTGCCGGTCTGAATGAACGTCGTTGCGAAATCCCCCAGCTCGTACTGCCAGCATGCCTGCGCGGACAAGCACAGCGAAACCACCGCATCGTACGCTTGGTAGTATTGGGCTGCCAACTGGCCCGACAGCCACTGATACAGCGTCGCTTGCGTAAAGCGCGATTTCAGGTAGGTCAGCATCGTCTGCAGTTGCGCCTGCTGAGCCTGCGCTTGCTGCAATGCGGTGCGGGCGGATTTTTCGCGGATCGCCAGCGCGTCGAGCTGCTTGGTCAGTGCGTCCACCTCGGCCTGTGCTTGTTCGTACTGAAGCTGCCAGTCTTGACGACGGCGCCGATAGCCTTCTGTGGTCGCCAGTCGCTCGGCGAGCAGTGTTGCCACATGCCCTTCTAGCTGCATTACCGCGCCCACCGCCTCGGTCGCGCCTTCATAGCGTGAGCCACCGTCCGCCAAGCCGTAAATACTAGGCACTTCTTTGAGTGCGCCGCTCGCAACCTGTAGTGCCTGGGCACTGGCAAAATAGGTTTGCGCAAGCGTATTGGTATCCATCACCTGACGCTCGGCGTCGGAAATGTTTTCCTGATACAGCGCATAGTAGTGATCATGCCGCTGTTGCGCGGTGGTCTGACTGGCCTGCAATGCGACGCGGTCAGCCACTAAGCCGTCGATCGCCTGCTGCTGCAGCGTCATCGCATAGCTGGACATGTCGAGCAGTTGCTGCTGCGCCAATTCTTCCTGGCCGGCCCGCTCGCTGCGCTCGAGCAGGCTGAGCAGCGTCTCGCCAAAACGGCTGAGCGTTGCGACGGCATTGTAGGCGCGCGGCAGCATCGCGTTGAATCGATACGGCGGCACCACCAGCATCGCGCCGCTCACGCCGGCGCTCAGCATGCCGGACTGGGCACGCTGGCTCAGTAGCGCGACGGGGTCGGCCGGTGCTGCATACAATGGCAGTGACAACGGCTTGCCATCGACTGTCAGGTTATGACGCAGGTTGTACAGCCGCGCATCGATCGTGTCCCAATGCGACAGCATCAGTGTGTTCAGCGGCGCAGTAAAGTACTGATTGTCGGCCAGACGCAAATAGCCGGTATGCCGCCCCGGCAACGCCGGCAAGCTCGCGTTGCTGCGACCGAGATCGCGCTCGTATGTGCGCAATGCGGTGTTGTCGGCTTGAGCCAGCGTGTCGAGCGTCGGCGCTTGCCAGTTGCTGCTAATCGACACATCGGGACGCGGACCGAGCAGTTCCACAGCGAAATTGTAATAAACGCGTGCCTGAGCGAGCCCGTCGCGGGTCAGCTGTCGATACCACGCATCACCCTGCGCAATCAGGTTGCTGACGTAGGCAACGAATACTGCCTTCTGATACACCTCAGGGTGCGCATACGCCTGGGTGTCGGGGTCCAGCGGATCGGCCAGCAAGCGTGATGGATCGCCGGCTAAATGGGATAATGGCTTGAGCGGATAGACGTTCCAGTACGGCGGCGCATTGTCTTTCTTAGACATCGCCGGATCGAAGATGTAGTGCAACCACTTCTGCGCTGGATCGAACTGCTGCCCGCTCGCGAAGCGCGATGCGACCAGGAACGGCATATGGAAAAATAACTCCCAGAAATACAAGCCGTTCGCACCATTAAAGTCCATCGCTTCGCTCTTGCCGTCTTCGGTCAGACTGGCTTCGAGTGTCGGATCCGCTTGCACGGTGTAATCGAGCAAGCTGTCGAGACCCAGGTTCGCCTTCTCGATCAGCGTGCGCACGAAGGTGGTATTCAGCCGGGTATTCGCGGGCAAATCGTCCGTGCAAAAGTCCAGATACTGCACCATGCCGCGCTTGCTGTCGTAGCGCGACACTAGGCGCGGAATGGCCGTCGGCGCGTTGAGGTCTTGCATCTCGACCGAGACCTTAAACCATTTCCAGACCCACGCATGGCCGCCTTTGTTACCTGTCGGCCGGTCATAATGGTCCCACACCACCTTAAGGCCCACATTCAGATAGCGCTCAGTCGGCTTAAAGAGGGATTCACTGAGCGTTATTTCTTGCGCAAGGTTCGCACTTTTCGGATCGAGCTCAAAGGTTGGGTTGGGATCATCTTTGTAACCGACTCCACCCGCTGAGCCGCTAATTTCGGTACTCAGAAAAAACTTTCGCGTGTCGGCGATTTTATCGAAGTTGCTAATCTGAGCCAATGAAGCCCAACTATCAAAGTCGAACGGCGCGTATGCCTTCATACCGATTGCGTAGTTCACGGCATTACAGTCTTCGTCCAGACGTGTCCCCGATATGTCGAGACTGGGGCCATATGCTCCGGACCCAGTCCATCTGATTTGATTAGATTGTATATCGACGCGAAACTGAGTTACACTATTCCCGGGAGCGTCGGAAATATTAATAGCCCGAACTCCATCCGGTATACTTCCCTGACCGAATGAGTTTGGTTCGTATCGGATAACAGTGTTTTCGAACGTGTAATAGTCGTTATCATGATAACGAATCGTGACGCCCCAATCGTCATTAGGACGACAGAAGCCAAATCCCGAATTGCCACCCGTATTAGTCTCTTCTTTTGTAAAGACGTAATCATTGGTAAAGCTGTCGCTAAGCCCCATCTCCACGCGCACGGTGAGAGGATCTTTCATGTAGACACAGCAATTACCCGTATCGCCTATTTGGAGATCGGGAATTTTGCTGTTCCATCCGGTATTTTCCTGATCACCACCCGCTTCCTTATCGGTGTTTCTTTCGACGCCGGTCATCACGTATTTTTTATCATACACGGCAAACTGCAACGCATTCGTCGTGTCATCCTGATCGATAAAACTCGCAAATAGCAGTTCTCGGGTGAGTGGTCCGAGCGCATGGCGATTGAAGGCCGAGTCACAATACTGGTAGCCATAGACCGTAGGGGCGTTCTTCTTCGTTTTGGCATCAAATTGCCTCGCGAAGACACCCAGCATCAAACGGCCGTACGGATTGCTCTCCGCCTTGTCAGCCGGATCGATACTGAAATCGGTGGTCGCCAGCAGATTAACGTCGCGTAGGCTTTTAATGTCGCTGGCTTCGTCGATCAACAGACTGTTACGTTGGAGTTCGTCTGTTTCCCCCTGCTGCAACGTCATCAGCGTGGTGCTATTCGGCGCCGTCCACGAGTCATCGTAGCGCTTATAGCCGAACGCCACACGATAGGCATGCTGAGTCGTGTTCTTGCCACTGTCGTTCTTCTGCGGCGTCGGGTCGCGCTCGACCCACGCCACATACAGGCGGTCGTTGTAAAACACGGGCCGCACGGTATGCTCGAGCACACCATCCGCCGATAGCGGCAAATCAATCGGCAGCCAGTCGCTCCAGCAGTTCGGCGTGACGGGATTGCCCTGATAGTCGTCACGATTCTTGCTTAAATCCATTTGCCGCCAGTAATATTGGTACGGCTTGGTCGTGGTCCGACCGATCAAGTAGTACGTAGCTCGGCTAAAGTTGTCTTGATTGATATAACCGCTGAGCACGGTCAAGTTACTGACCGCCTCGAACTCGTTCAGATACGCAAGCGCCGCATTTTGTACGTGATCCGGATCGAGCTGGTTCTGGTTCAGCGTCGTCTCCAACTCCTTGAAATAATGGCTTTTTTCGAGCCGCGTGGCGGGCGAAATATAATTTTCCGCGTAGTTTTGCACATCGGCGCCGGCGGCCCAGATTGCGTATTGGCTGTCGTTGTCGCGCCACGCGTTGACCGTGGACGGCTCGACAGCCTGGAATCCCGGCTCGACACCGTTGACAATCCGCGTTATGTACTGCTGCACGCTCGCGATCGCCTGCGCGACCCGGCTCGTCTTGACCTCATCGCCGACTTCCGGGTCGATCAGCAAATACTCGTACAGATTTTCGTCGGTGACCGGTTGGCTGCCGACGTTTTTCAAGGTCGGCGCCACAAAATTGAGATAACCTGTTACTAGCGCGTCACGCTGCGATTCATTCAGTTGTTTTTCGATTGTCGATAGCATTCTTCTCTACCTTTTATAGAGGATCGGGTGCAGATCAATCGCCCCGATACACACCCATACGCACGACGGGGCGGCCGATCCTTCGGCGCTTGCCCGGCGCTTGTCAGTGATCGCCCTTCAGATGCGATACCCCGACGACGAGCGCGCGGCCCACGCTCTGCCAGTCTTCGTAAGCACTGTCGCGGCTCAGCACGAAACCTTGCTGTTGCTGACCGACGCCCAGTCCGGTCTGCTTTTGAGCCTGCTGCAATCGCAGTACCGTATCGAGCTGGGGCATAGTTTTGGCGATGCCGCCTAACACAGACCAGCTTGCCTGCACCTGCTCTTGCTGCCAGCCCAGCAGCGACGCGAGCAGGCTGGCAGCGTCTGCGTTGCTGAGCGGCGAAGCCGCGTTGGCGGCCCGGAAATAAGCCAGCACATCGTCCTCGGTCCCGCCGCCCGCCGCGCCCACTTGGGCAAGCAGGTCGCTGTAGCGGCTCAACAGATAGAGTTTGGGCAGATCGATGCGCGTGAGATCCTCGCGGGTCAAGCCGAAATATTCCGGATGACCCAGCAGGGTTTGCACCAACGCGGCACTGAGCCCAAACTGCGTCGTCAGCAGCGCACGGCGCACTACCTCGCGCAACGAACGCAGATAGCCGGCTGGAATATCGGCGGCGGCCTTGACGGTTTTTTTCAGCGCCCAGGTGGCGCTGAGCCAACGATAGACGGTTTGGTCACTCCAGCGCAGCAGCAACGCCGGCAACGATTGGCTAACATTGAGCGACTGGGCCAGCAGGCCAACGGCAACCCCTTGTTGGGTTTGCTGGGCTTGCAGCAACGTATTGGTCAACGCGGTGATGGCCTGCTGTTTATCGGCATCAGATAGCGACACGCTATTGACTGACTTTGTTACTGCATTGTTGATATCGACGTCGGTCACCAAACCGTCGGCGTCAATCAGACCAGCACCGGATTTTGATTGAGCAGACAACAAGCTGAACCAATCAATGGCTTGGCCGGCGCTATCTTTCACCGGCGCACCGCTGCGATTGAGTTGAGCGGCGTCAATCCACGTGCTTTGAAGGGTTTGCCACACCTGCTGGATGAAGTTCAGTTGGTCGGTCGTGCCCTGCGGGGCAAGCTCGGTACCATCTGTTAGTATCGCGCCTTCAAAGAAAGTCAGCGTGGTATCGAAATAAGCAGTATGAATTTTGACTGTCGATGACAACGCATTCAGTTTAGCAAGGTCCTGAAACGTCCCTTTGAGTGAAATGTTGAGGATATAGGTTTTAGTTTTGTCGGGATACAACCAATTTGACCAAATGAACGGCCAGTCATTGGTTTTGCCATCATACTTGTCATTGTTCAGGGTCACGCCTGGAGGCGCATCTCCTTGCCAGCTCAAGTCACCATTGCGGCTTAATCCATTAGGGATCGTAAAATGGAATTCCGATATTCCATAAGCGTTTTGGTCTTCGCGAAATGCAATTTGTTGGGTGAGCGTTAACTCACCTGTGCTGCTGTCATAGTTGAGATCTTTCCAGCCCACGGAGACACGCTGCATTTCATTGGTTGTAGACACAGTGCCGTAGTTGCCCGCCACGGGAAGAAACGGATTGCACGGTGTCGTCAGCAGTTGCACTGTTGGCATCGGCAACGAATGCTGCTGTTGCCACTGCGCAATCGTGCTCAATGCTTGCAGCAAAGTTAAGGCATCACTGCCGATTGCGGAATCCTGTTGCGGCGGCGTAATGATCGGCTGGCCGGCTAACTGCTTCCAGACCACGCCTGTACCATTATCCAGCCGATTAAGTAGCACACAAAAGGCTTCGGCACTGAGGCTCAGCGTACGAGCCAGCGTGGCGAGCCGGTAAAATGCCGACACTACAGATAAGTTACAGGTCAGCTGACAAAGACTGACATTGCCTTGCTGGCGTGCAATTGGGTCGGCGAACAGCAGGAACTGGCGGTGATTCAAGCCCAGTGCCGTGCTGATATGTTGAACTCGGGCGCCATCCTCACCGGTCGTCAATGTGTACACAAAATCCTGATTGTCGACGACGAACGGTGTATCAAATGCGCCGCTGGCATTAAACACTTGGTCGAGGAACGGCGTGTTTGGCGTGATCGCAAACGGCGTCACGACATCGAGCCATGCGGCAAATTGTTTGGCGGATACCCCATAAGTTGTCTGATAGTGCTTAAATACGCCCAGCATGCGCAGTGTGTTGTCGTTCATCAACAGCGCACGATTCGCATCGCCCTCGGCGTCCATTGCGGACGTCACCAGCAGGTCGATGTCCTCATACGGTAGGTCAAGCCACTTTTGCAGCCGCACCATGCGGTTAATGCGGTCCAGCTTGTCGTCGGTCAGGTTATTGAGCGTGAGCGCTCCCGAACTCGGATCTTTGCTAATCGTGATCGTGTTCAGTTGGCCGGCATGGATGAAGCGCGCACCGTACAGGAAAGGCTCAGCGGCGCTATGCGAAGTATGCCCGTTGGAAAAAAGGGCATTCGCTACGGTGAAGTTATCGGATAATGTGACGCGAAAACCACCGGCATCGACGCACAGCAACTGCTCCACCGCCGGAACCGTCAGGCCAGTACGCGCGGTCAAGGCAGTCATATCAACAAAGTTGGCTGCCGTTAGGCTACTGCTGCCGTAGTTCGCCTGATAAAAACCGGTTTGTGCTGGCGAGTAGTGAACCTTGTCGTCCTGGCTTAAACACAGCGAAATCGTCAAATCCCGGCGACCGCCACGCCAGCCCAAAAAATTCAGCGTAAATTGCCCATACCATGGGCCCTGAGATAGGTCCAAATCAGGGTTGTCATCTGCTACAAATTGCAACAGCAGTTTATTAGGATACGGAGAACCCTCTGTATCGATTGCATCATTAATAAGGCCAGGATAAGTATTGTAATAATTATCCACTTGACCGCGCAAATCGACTATGGCCTTTTTGCTACCATTGGTCAACTGAATTTTTAAATTTGAGTATTTATAATCGTAACCTAACCAACATAATTCTTTTGGCCGTCCATCATATTCGTCAACACTATCCTGAAGCGGCAATATAAATGCGCCTGTGTCATAATAAATAAAGGGCAACGTTTCAGCAAATGAAGGACTTTGCCATGTATTTTGCAACTCGGCCAACCCTAGATGATGGTTCCCGAACCATGCGGGTTCCGCAACGATTTTTTGCTGCTCCGGCGAAAGCTGACTCGCCATAATCTGCAAGCGGGTCAGGCCGCTCGCATCGGCCTGCGACAATGTGGCAGCGACCGCCCAGAAATGCTGCGGAAAAGCACCGCTCAGCGGCAGCACGGCTTCCTGCAGTGACGTGTCCAGCACCGACTGCGCAGCTTGAATCTGTTGGTGCCCGTAATGGTACGGCAACGTGTTCGGATAGCGGGTGGTTGCCAGCAACGCATTCACCGCTTCGAGGTTATTCAGTTGCTTTTTATCCTGAATCGCGGCGGCGAGAATTTCGTTGACCAGTTGCAACTGTGGAATGACTTCGTTGATTGCCGCATCATCCACTTTCAGCTTGCCAAGATCTGGGCGTCGCTCGGCCAACGTATTCATCAACTGGCTAGCGCCCGCCTTTTCTTGCTGAAGGGCCAACTCATAGATGTGGGTTAAATACGCGACCGGCGCATCGTTGGCCTCAGGGGCGCCGCTAGGCGCTTTGTTCTGCCAGTTCGTGTCCGGAAACTGTGTGCTGAAACTCGGCCCCGGTACTGAAAATGGGCCGCTCAACGTCGACCTAACCGCGCGTGTGATGCGCTTATAGCGAAAGTGATGCACAACCTGCTGCGCATAGCCGATCGCCAGATCATATACCTTTTCCGCTCGCCGGCCTAACTGGGCGCGGTGCTGACGGATAAATCGCTCGCGTGGAACACGTACCACGTCAAACACCGATGGGTAACCTAACTTGACGAGTTGGCCTTCCTCGAGGCTATGGAGTTTTTCCACTCGAGACAGCAGAGGAAGCGTTGTTTGATTCATCAATAATCCTAATTCAGTCGTTGAAGAAGGTGAGACAGCCGTTTCTTGACGCGCCAACTCTCCGTGACCCTCAAGTCATAAGCTGGCGCTGGCCTATTTTGCTAGCGGGCAGGAACATAAAGGCCCCATGCGCAAGAGTTAGCTGACCTGCGCTAGCCCCCTGCGTCTTGTTCGAACGCGTGAAGGGGGCTGCGCTAACGACAACACCGAGGCAGTCTGCTCGCATACCATGGGCGATTCCAGCACGCTTTATGGCTGGCGTAGCGGATACGCCAAGTGAGGACAAGTTTGGAGAGAAGGTGCAGAGGAGAAAGATTGGACACGCCACGCGGGCACAACGCCATTAGGTCCAAGCTGGGGTCCTTCGTCATTTTTTCTTTACTCCAGACGTTACCTTTAGGGAACGGAACCCACGCACTGTAATTTGTGCTGTCCCGTTGACAATCACTTCAACGTTGCTTGACAGACCGTTATGCGTATGATCACAGGTTTAGCCATCATGCCTATAGATACGCTTAATGGGGCACTATAGAACAACGTTTGGGCAGATCGCAAACTTTTATCTTCGTTCAAACCGCCAAACATTGCGTCAAATTGCGCACAAAAGGGGAACCCACTAGTACTACAGCCGTAACTATTCACGGTGGCGTACAACCGCGAGCGCGATAATGGGCCTGCTGCGCTCGCCATTGATGGGTGCGGCGCCAGATTGACCATCGCAGAACAGCGTTAATCTGTGTGATTCGCACACATCGTTTCAACTAGAATGAGGCGATGGACCGTGAGATTGCAACGCGATTACGTTGGGTACGCATGTATCATGAGACCGGCAACGCCGGTCTTGTATGCGTGCGATGTGGCATATCGAGACCGACACTTCGCAAGTGGTTAGGTCGCTACCGAGATGACGGAGAGGAAGGACTTCGCTCTCAAAGCCGTCGCCCTCTCAACAGTCCGAATGGGAAGGTCTCTGAGGCGGATCGAGCAAAAATTCTGCGGCTGCGTGCCGAGCGCAAGGGAGCACGGCGGATCCAAAACGAGTTACGGCTCCACGGGCAAAGAGAGCTGTCCCTTGCAACCATGCACAAGGTTTTGTGTAAGGCATCGGTAAAGCCGCTGGTCCACGCCAGAAGGCCATCGCAGCCCAAACGCTATAGCCGTCCGGTTCCAGGAGACCGAGTCTAGATGGACACGATGAAGATCGCGCGAGGTATCTATCAATACACGGCGATCGACGACTGCTCACGCTTCCGGATACTGGCGCTCTACTCATGCAGAAATGCTCGAAATACGCTGCTTTTTCTTGACCGCGTCATCGAGGAAATGCCGTTTCCGACCGAGCATATCCAGACTGATCGAGGCGGCGAGTTCTTCGCCGAGTCAGTGCAACGGCGTTTGATGAGCGAGTGCATCAAATTCCGACCAATTCCGCCACGCTCGCCACATCTCAACGGCAAAGTCGAGCGGTCACAGCTCACCGATCTAAATGAGTTCTGATTGCATCATCGGCCGACCGAAGATGCGATCGGCCAGCGAATTGAGCAGTGGCAGTTCGACTACAACTGGCGGCGTCCGCACGGATCACTCGGTGGCAAGACACCAGTCGATCGTATCGCGGAGCTGAGCGAAATTACACCTCTCGCGGAGGATGTCCACGGTGCTTACGACGAAACGAAAGAGCGAACTCGGCACCGCGAATGGCGAGTCGACAAAACCCTCGCCGAACATCATCAGCGTGTGTTGGAGCTCGCGTCTCCCACCGGCGCCGCGAGCTCCAACACACAACGGAAACGGCGCTCCAAAAAGTGAAACAATGTCCGTGAATCGCACATGTCAATGCAGCAGCTGTGCCACCAGGCGCACGCCCAAGGCAGCGCAAACGCGGCTGATCGTCTCGAAGCGCGGTTCACTGCCGGGTCGAAGCGCTTTGTACAGGGCTTCGCGTGCGATGTCGGAGTCCTTGGCCACCTGCGCCATTCCTCGAGCACGGGCGATATCGCCCAGGGCTACGGCCAGCAGCGCTGGGTCATTCTCTTCAAGAACAATTGTTAGGTACGACGCGACATCCTCTTCGTTGTTTAGGTACTCGGCCGCATCGAACTCGGGAAGTTGGGAAACTTTTATTCGCTGGGTCATGATCCATCCTCCAAAGAATTCGTCAACGCAATCGCCCGATGAATGTCAGCCTGCCGAGTTGACTTGTCGTCACCACTCAGCATCACGATGAGCATCTCACCGCGCTGGACATAGTACATCGCCAGCCAGGACCGATTGGCTCGCGCATCTCGAACCCACCTTCACCCACTGGCTTCAGGTCTCCTAAGTGACCAAGCTGGGTCTTCCGTAGTCGCTTGTTCAGGCGCTGTCTGGTCAGTCCATCTTTCAGGCTCTTGACTGGCGCAACTCCAGGACCAGCAAAGCCGTCGCTAGCGCGATAGCACGTGGTGAGGAGGCCACGATCCAGCCCTATTCGGTGATCTGCTGAAACCTCTCAAGTCGACGAGCAAAGGTGAGCCGTGCATTCTGAAAGGTGTTTATCCGGCTGAACTGCTGGAAGGCTGCGTGTTTGGCGACCTCCAGTTGCCCAGACTCAGCCCGGATGAACCATCGATACAACCTACTGAAGCTTCACCGCTAGCCGTCAATCACGCAAATGATTTTCTCGCCTTTCTGCGCAACGCCGCTAGTAAAAACCATACATCGCCTGTTTTTGGGTATCTGGTGGTAATCCCCCCGCAAAAGCGGTGCATCCAGAAGTAGAGTTTTCTCGTTAAGGAAGTTTTACGGATGAAGAAGTCGAGATTCACGGACAGCCAGATCATCGAGGCCCTGAAGCGGGTGGAGTCCGGGCTGGCAGTGCCGGATCTGTGCCGGGAACTGGGTATCAGCACGGCGACGTTTTACAAGTAGCGCTCGAAGTTTGGCGGTATGGATGCATCGCTGATGGCACGGATGAAGGAGCTGGAAGCCGAGAATGCCCGGCTGCGCAAGATGGTCGTCGAGGAGAAACTCAAGGCCGAGGTGGTAGCGGAGGCACTCGCAAAAAGTGGTAAAGCCGTCTCGCCGCCGCGAGATGGCTCAGTGGGCGGTACAGGAGCGGGCCATGTCGGTTCGCCAGGCCTGTAAGGCATTCGGCCTCAGCGAAACATGCTATCGCTATGTCGGCAAGCGCGACGAGGAGAACGGCGAGGTGGCCCAGTGGCTGCTGCGTCTGACGGACAACCATCGAACATGGGGATTCAGTTTGTGCTTTCTGTATCTGCGCAACGTGAAGGGCTATAGCTGGAATCACATGCACCCGGCGATAGCCGTAGTGCACGCGTGTTTGCGTGATCTGCTTGATGCGCA
>NZ_JAHKSP010000034.1:0-184977 GCF_021733735.1 Mycetohabitans sp. B2 | reverse complement strand
TTCCAGGGCCTTCAGGCGCTTGGGCATGATCTCCAAATCGTGGCGCAGCCAGATGCTACGGGCACCCTGTGGCGAAACGGACAGGGCATGCCGCTTGAGGACTTCGTTGGCGATCCGAATCTGGCCGTAGGCAGGTAATTCTAGAGCCAGTTCGACCACGGCGGCCTCGACCTGCGGGACCACGCGGTTCTTGAGCAGCGGCCGGTGATGGGAAATCTCCTGCAACGCGGCCTCGCCGCCTCGGTCGTACAGTTCCTTAAATCGGTAGAAGCTGTCGCGTGAGTAACCCATCACGCGACAAGCTTGGCTGACGTTGCCCAGTTGCCGGGCCAGTTCGAGCATGCCGACTTTGGCACGGATGACCTTCTGTTCCTGAGTCATGGCGGACTCCTTGCTGTTAGCGGCGTGCATTGCCGCTACGGGCTACGCCCTGAGCGCCAATGCGCGCCAGCATGAAAAACCAACCACTGTCAGATTTAGTCTAGTTCACTGTAGAAAGAAATCAGGCAGATCATCGCTATGCAATGCCCTAACGGATTGGTGTTCTTGGACCACTGTTGTTGTTAATCTGGCTCACTTCTGAGCCAGGTCGCACTGTCTTGGATTCGCGCCTGGGCGGGTTTGGAAAACTGGTTGGCTTTCATAAAGCGCGTGATCTCGCCCATCGCCACTTTCCATTGGCGATTGTTCCGGCGACATAGCACCCCATTGGCCCGAAGCTCGGTCAGTACTTCCCATAAAGCGTCTTCGCCCGCCCCGTTCAGTAGACTCAATCCCTGCCGCCATCCCCGCTTGGCTAGCGTGTCATTGATGAAATAGATACTTCTGATTAACCCGACTGCTGCTTGCGTGCGCTGCGCCGTCGGCACGCGCCCCAGATAGCGTTCAAGCAACGCTAGCTCCTGCGCTTGTCGCTTAGGTGAGAACCTGCCTAGTCCTTCGGGCAAACGCTGCAGCGCGACCCCCCACTGGTTGTCGGGCAGCGACAGCGCCCAATCGCGCATCTGCGCATACCACACGGATCGCTCCGCTTCCGGAAAGCGCCACACGTAACTTGCCAACGCGCCGACCGATGCGCCTTGATGAGAGGGGGGCAAGCGTAACGCGTAGTCGTATAAGAGTGTATAGAGTTCGGGGATGCGCGGGTCTGCTTTATTAAATTTATTTAGTACACGGGCCAATGTGGGAATGATCTGCGCTTGCTCGGCTACGCTCAATGACGGCAGCCGTGCCAGAATCGCGTAATACCACTGAGCAAAGTGAGGGGTTTCGGGGGTATCGGGTGAGAAATTCGACAGCCCAAGCGCCAGTTCTGGCCACACATTGTCTTGCCCAGGCTTGCGCTGTTCGGCCAGCGCGTAGGCAAAGTCAAACAGTTCAATCCGTTCACGCTCATAGGTGAAATCCCGGTGCATGAGCAACAGCGCTTTTTGTATCTGCACGCCGTCTTGCGGGATACGCTGCGCGGCTGCGAATAAACGCTTGAACACATCGCCGCGATCTGCGCTGTGTAATGCTCGCAGCCGCTGGCACAGCGCGTCCAGGGGTTCAGCATGCTGCGCTGGATCGGCGAGCGTGCCGTCCATTTCATCGAGCAGGCGGTTGATCGACTCAAAGGTCACCGCTTGTTTTGCTCGTTGCCAATAGCTATGAACGAGGCGCCGGGTCTGCATCGCATAATAGGTGCGCCGATCGACGGTGGCAAACGGCATCACGTCTTGGACGGGCACGTAGTCACCAATGCGCGCGATGACTTCGCTCGGCAGATCCTGGTAGGTGGTGGGCTGCTTGGCTGGTGGATTGGCCCATGCGGCGCTGGATAGCTGCGGCGGCGGGGGCGCCGACGCGGCGGGTGTCGGGCGAGCCTCTAATGCGCAGATATAGGCCTGATAGTCGTTTAAAGCGGCATTCAGATCGAAGTCCATCGGCAAGCCCAGCAAGAAGGAAAGAAGACGCCACGCGTCGCGAGGTTACGCAGCAGGCTAGCGAAAAGTGAGCACAGGCGCGCAACGATACGTCACAAGCGCGAGGTTTTTGGCGGCTAACATAAGCCGGCGGATAAGCCGCGGTATGACCATCAGATCGGGCGACACCCGAAGGCCATACAGTCCCAGCAAATGGCCTTGGATCTCGCGCACGCTCATGGCGCGCGCATACATGCTAATGGCGTAATCGCCAAAACCTGGCAGACGGCGCTGATATTTACCCAACAGCTGTAGCTCGGACCTCGCCCGCCGATCACGGAGGATAGCCAACTTCAATTCGCCAGCGGGCGTGATTACCGTCTTGGGGAGGGTGCCATTGCGGTGATCGGTCAGTGCTTAATGTGATCTTAGAATTATGGTATGCGAATCATTCGGGTAACGACTTATCATTCGACAAGTCGCAATCGACATTCAACTTGGCGGCGTTCAATCGTAGCCGGTGCCAACGGCCGCTACAGCTCCCGCAATATCATGCTGAACGGATACGCTGTGTCGCCGGGCAGCCTGACCGAGAAGTGGCTGGGACAGCTCGGCAGGCATCTGCATCTCGCGCATATCCACTTCTTTGTTTCGGCTCTTGGTATGCGTCAGCTGACGGTGCAAACCAACATCGAAAGTGATCCGTATCTTCGGAAAGATTTTGCGTTAGCGACGCATGGAACATGCTAGCACGCTGTACGTGGGTTGGTGCGTTCACAACGAATCGGCATACGCTCGCGTATGCTGTCGGCTTGGATGAGACCGAATTGCTAGGCAAGTTCGGTACAACTCAGGCCGATATTGAGTGCGTATGCAACCGCCTGCAGTCCCAAGCGTGCCGCATACGCTTATTGCCGTGAACAGCTGGCTGCGCAAGCCCAAATAATCTAGCTGGAACGTTTTTGCTCAGTAGGTTATGATAAGAAAAATTTCAATAGTCATTTCAAGAACGAGGTAAAGAATGGAAGCTTTGTCAGAAAAAGATGTATCGCCGATCAGCCAATGGTATGACATGATGACTCGGATGTTCCCCGATGACCGCCTAACGTTTCTGAACTACGGCTATCTGGACGATCGCAGCAACTTTGACTGGATCAAAGAGGAGGACCTTGAGCAGAGATGTTCAGCTAACTTGATCCGAACCATTTTAGGCGATGCCGATTTGCGCGGTAAAAAGGTCCTTGAAGTGGGTTCTGGAAGAGGGGGAAATTGTTCTTACCTGGCCAGGTACGCTGGCGCCGCATCGGTGACTGGGCTGGACTTCTGCCCAGCACATATCGAGTTCTGCAAGCGGGTGCATCGTCTTGACGGGCTGTCCTTTATTGGCGGCGATGCGATGGACTTACCTTTTGCCGATGAAGAATTCGACGCGGTAATCAACATCGAGTCATCTCACTGTTATCCAGACATGAATAGGTTTGGTGAAGAAGTGCGGCGGGTGCTGAAAAAAGAAGGTTTGTTTTTTTATGCCGATACCATGAAGGGCGACAATCAGGATGCGTTGTCCGAAAAAGATAAGATTGGCGTTGATTTTTTCACTAACGTATTAGAGCAGCATCACGCAATGATCCGCAACGCCCAGTTTAAAGTAGAGGATCATGTTGACATTTCTGAAGGAGTGGCTAGAGCTTTTGACAGCGAGCAAGGTCACCTAAAGCACGTACTCAAGGCATTGGTGAATGAAAAAAAGCAGCAGCATAGCCTTCTGCCGCCCGACGTGTATCATGCATTCGATACGATGCTCCACTTTTTTGACGATAGTGGCCTGAAGGCTTATAAAAATGGCCATTTGGCGTACAAATTTTGGCGTCTTAAAAAATCTGCGTAATTTTTTATTTTAAGCTAGGGTAAGCCTCGCGCTGTTGGAGGTGGGCTGGCCCTGTCGATCTCAGCCCACATTATTCGCCATGCTTGTGATGGAGCCGCTTGAATGATTGAGCCGCACCATCACTGCTTTTCCAATAACAAACAAAAGCGTGAGGATATGCCGCGATCAGAGCAGTAGGCTACGATCAGCGGCTTTGTTTCAAACAGGAGTTGACGCGGCTCGGATACTGTTGATTAGTTTAGTCAACACATTTCCTGGCCCGAGCTCTTCGAACTCGCACTCCCCTTGGCGAATCAAATACTGAACGGTCTCAACCCACCGCACGGATCCGCAGATCTGCCGGGTGAGGTTATCGATTAGTTCGTTATCCCGGTAGGGAACGGCATGGATATTGGAGATTACGGGTATTTGCAGCGGGGAATAGCTAAACTGCTTCAGATATTCGCCAAACTCCTCCATCGCGCTTTGCATATAACGGGAATGGAACGGAGCACTGACTGACAGGGGAATAACCGTGATTTCCAGCGCCTGGAAGATCTCTTTGGCTTGGCTAAGAGCTTCAACGGGACCAGCGAGGACGGTTTGGGATGGCGAATTATAATTGGCCACGTCCAGAGCATTTAAGCCGTGCTGAGATAGTAGCGAGTTGATTTCATCTGCGGAGCGACCAATGACCGCAGCCATGCTTCCGCCGGTAGCGCGTGCCATCAATTCACCCCGTTTTTTGACCAGCTTCAGGCCGGTTTCGAATGAAAAGGCCCCAGCGGCAAAGAGCGCGCAATATTCGCCCAGACTGTGGCCGGCAAGGTAATCCGGTTGGCGACGATCCTGCTGCTGCTTGTTTAGGAACGCTAGTGCGTTGACGGTGTAGAGCGCTGGCTGCGTATATTGGGTATGGGACAGCTGGCGATCTGGATCTTCCAAACAAAGCGTCCTTAGCGAATAGCCAAGAATTTCATCGGCCTGGGCAACGTGATCGGGAAATTGCTCGAACAGCTCCGCTCCCATGCCGACGCGTTGTGATCCCTGGCCAGGAAAGACGTAGACGCGCTTCGGGCCAGTCGCTGGCCGCGTCGCCGGCTGCTGCGCCCCATGCGCTGGTTGCTGAACTTGCTGCGGCGCAGGCCGCACGAATGACTGGTCTTGCTGGGACGTTTGTTGTGCTGGCGCAGTTGCGCTCGCGGGTAGCGGTTTTAGTGTCCGTCCGAGCGTTAGCGTTTCATCAAATTTTTCAAGGTCACGGCCGAACGGGCTGAGCACCGCAAAAGTTTGTGGCGCCTGACGGTCGCGGATATTTTGTTTGATTAGGTTGGCTAGCGTGCCGCTGGGGCCGAGATCTAAGTAGATCATTGACTCACCGCGCTCGGCCGCTTCTCGTTCAATCCGCGCCAGTGTTTGAGAAAAGCGAATCGGTTCGCGGATGGTCCGCCAAAAGTGATCGGTCGTAAGTTGATTCAAGGTCTCGGTGTTGTGGCAGGAGATCACCGGGATCTGCGCGCGCCGTAAGCGCAACTCACTGGCTAGCACA
Source organism: Mycetohabitans sp. B2 (assembly GCF_021733735.1). Lineage (NCBI taxonomy): Bacteria > Pseudomonadati > Pseudomonadota > Betaproteobacteria > Burkholderiales > Burkholderiaceae > Mycetohabitans > Mycetohabitans sp. B2. Next base: position 179,657 of record NZ_JAHKSP010000034.1, on the reverse strand, counting down.
TCGACCTCTGGCTTAAGGAAATCGATATGGCGGGAATGAAAAGCCTGTCTGACTGGCAGGCGTTGGAACACGATATCTCGACTGCTGAGGTAGCGTTCAGCCTCTGCAATCCGCGCGGATTGGCCGGCGATGACGATCAGCGATTGAGCGTTATAAGCCGCAATATCGCAATGATCATGGAGTAGAGGCGTTTGCTGGTAAAGCGATTCGTCGCAGAGAATCGCCAGCATCGTCCCTTCCGTGGCCGGAGACTGACGACGGTGAAATAGCTGACCCTGACGAGTCACGAAACGAATGGCGTCGGACAGCGGCAGCGTCTCTGCGAGGGCGGCGGCGGCCAGTTCCCCGAGACTGGTGCCGAGTAGATAGTCGGGCTGGATCTGCTGCTCGATCAGCGTTTTGCCCAATGCATACTCCACCATGAAGATGGCTGGATGGCTAATGCGAAGATCATCGAACGTCTTGGAACGTGCGTTATTAGCATCGTAAATTTCGGCAATTAACGAATGTCCAAGCTCGACGCGAATCAGCGCATCGAGCTCGTTCATCCAGCGGTGGAACACCGAATTGTTTTGATAGAGTTCCCGGCCCATCTGGTAGAACTGACAGCCTTGGCCTGGAAACATAAAGACAATAGAAGTTTTTCGCCCTTCGCAGAGGTACGGCATAGATTTCGTCCTGGGAGGTGGAGGGTGCAGGGAGCCAGTATTCTAGCCAAAACTTATTCTGCGGTCCTGTACAGCTGGAATGTCTGGTGCACGTCCGTCGCTGCAAACCGGTGTTAGGACGCACGTTCAGCTTTTCGCCCTGCTAGCTCACGCTCGGCTGTCGCCCCGCATAGCGCGTGACGCTATCAAGAAAACTGCCGCTTTTTGCCGCATACGTTTAACACGTGGTGTAGTTTCGTACTATCCACGCCCGAACAGTATCGGGGTATCCAAGTATACCAATGCGGCCATTGTTGCGACACGATATCGATCCATGCTGCATGACCGTGCTGACGTTGATGCGCAGCGCTGCTGCGAGGGTTGCCGAAATGTGATGAAGCGACATACGGACACCGTAGTCAGCGATTAGCCGCGCGATTCCGCACACTGCTACGTTCTGACGTTTTTCGCTTGGGTTTGCCGACATAGTCAGCGCTGCGCACACGGAGCAATCGTGATTTTTGCATTCAAAGGTAGGTGTGACGCAGCCGAATTTCTACAAAATTTATCATAGTGTGAGCAAAACTTGTCTTGGAACTTCATCAACCTATCCTTAGACGACAGATTGTTCCAGACTTGCGCTAGTTTGGGCATGCCGCGAACCCATCGTGCTGTTTTAATAAACCATTGAGATAACATGGTTTTTAAGCTATTTTCTATCTAATAACTGAAACATTGCTATGGAAACCTTTTGATGGTCATTTTTACCGATCGTCTGTTTTTTCTTTCCATTATTCTGAGTCTCGAAAGTCGTGGCCTGATTTCCCGTCGTGGAGTCTGCCAGCCGTTCGAGCTCGAACAGTTCGCCTTGACCGCGTCAGTCAATGTCGGTCCGTTGCGGGTCGCGTTTGATGGCCTCAAGGCGTTTGGCTGGCTGGGCCAGTCAAGCAGCAACGAATATTTCTTTAACCGCCAAGCATGCGCTGTCCAAGCCCTGCCGGATCGGATCGATGAAATGTTTGCGTGGCTCGTGCCTAAGCGCGAACCCGTCAAAGAAGACTTGACGCAGCTGTCGTGCTGGTTGTCGCTGTCGGCGTTGGACTGGAATTTGCATTGTTCTGCATTGGTTCACAGCCTCAACGATTTGTTGGCGTTGGCGATATTGCGTCGGCTGACGTTGAGCGATGCAATCGACCACGGCACCGGACAGGTGGATCCACAGCGTATCGATAGTGGCCGAATCAGCCCAAGGTTGGTGCACCAGGTGACGGATTTCCTGGTGGCTCGACAGTGGATTCAAAGCAGTGGTGAGCAGGGGCTGACGCTCAACCCAACGCGGCGGGCACTATTGTCTGAGCTGTTGAGCGAGTCGTTCCTTGCGTACTGTGCCAGCCTACCGTCGACTCTCGATGACGTACTGTTTGGAACGAGAGAGCGATGGACCACCGCATCGCGGTGGCTAAAGGAGGCGGGTGAGCGGCAGATCTGGCGCGGCGACCAGCCAGCGCTTGAACAGCTATTGGGCACGATTTTTGATGCCCAGCCGTTGGCCACGCAGCCAGACTGGATCATTGAATTCGGCCGTCGTCCCAACAGTTCACTGGAGGACGTGTGGCAATGGATTCGCCAGCATACTGCCCGAGGCAAGGTGCTGGATAGCTCGCCACTACGGTTGCTCGTGCTGGATGACGCCGTGTGGGGCGATCTGGCTGCGCTTCGACGACGCCTTGAAGACGCTGGCGTTGGGGCGAGCGAACGAGTGCTATGGCTAAGTGTGGGCCAGCAAAATCTCGAAGAACCGGGGACTACGCCGGTGTCGCAATCGCAACTGGCGCCACAACGCTATTACATCCGCTCCAACGGCTTGGCGGCGGATGGCGCCAGCGTGATGGGTGGCTTGCAAGCCCAGTTTAATTCTCTGGCGGCTTTAGCGAGCAGCCATTTTGTAGTCCTTAGCGAAAGCCACTGGCGCCCTAGCGGCGCCTTGGCTGATCGCTTTGCTTATCATTACGGTGTTGAAGCGGCCCATTACTTGATGGCACTGGCCGGCGCCGGATTGTTTGCGAATCCGGGAATGTTGCACAAGTTGCCTCGGGATCGAGCTGACTGCGACGCGACCATGGGTTGCTACCAGGTCAGAGAATATCGTATTCGCTATGCGACCATCGATGACCTGCCTGCACTGCTGAGGCTGGAAAAGGCTTGTTGGCCGGACGGCGCAAGGGTTGACGAGTCAATCCTGCGTCGCCGGCTGAGTCAGTGGTCAGCTGGACAGTTGGCACTGGAACTCGATGGCGAGGTGGTCGGCGTAATCTATTCGCAGCGGATCACGAAAATCGATGGCCTTTTCGGGGTCAACTTCGCGACTGTCGATCAGCTTTACCATACCGAAGGCAGCATAGTCCAGGTCCAGAGCCTGAACATCTTGCCAGCCCATCAGTCCAGCGGGTATGGCGATCAGTTGCTGGAATTCATGCTGCAATACTGCACTGTGCTCAATGGTGTGGATACCGTGGTGGGGGTGACCCGCTGCAAGGACTATCCGAAGCATCGGCACATTCCTTTGGGTGACTATATCCACAGCCGTGACGAGCGAGGCATCCTACTGGATCCGGTACTGCGTTTTCATGAGCTTCACGGCGCACGGATCGAGCGGCTGGTGGCGGGTTATCGTCCGGCTGATCACGACAACTCGGGTTACGGCGTGCTGGTGCATTACGATCTGGCCAGCCGCCAGCGTCAAGCGCTGCAACTGACCACAGCACCGATGGCGTTGCCCACGGTATCCATCGATGACGCGGTGCGTCAGGGAGTCAACCGGTGCTTGGGTCAATCGGAAGACAGCCGGCTGTCGTCGCGCCACAGCTTGATGGAGCTGGGACTAGACTCAGCGGATCTTCTCGCACTGGGTGAGCAATTGGGACCGATGTTCGGGCTCACGCTGGAGCCGACATTTTTCTTTCGCCATAACAGCATTGACAAGATCGTTGCGGCACTAAAAGAACGTTTGGACGGGCAGGCGCCGTCATCAAGCGGCAGCAACGTACTCACTCCCCCATCCACCACCACGTCACCGCAAACAACGCCATCCCCCTCAATCGAAGACCACGATGACTTTGCGATCATCGGCATCAGCGGTTGTTTCCCCGGCGGGGAACTGGAGGATTTTTGGGCGGCGGTACGCAGCGGCGCCAGTCAGATCCGTGAGGCGCCGGCTGGGCGCGCCAATGCTGGGTCTGCAGGCGGATATATCGACGATATTGATTGCTTTGATCACCCATTTTTTGGCGTGTCGGCGGCGGAAGCGGCGCTAATGGACCCCCAGCAGCGGCTGCTATTGCAACATGCTTGGCTAGCGCTTGAAGATGCCGGCATTCCAGCGGCGCAGCTAGCCCGTCGCCCCACCGGTGTATTTATTGCTGCCGCACCGAGTGAATATCGCAGCGTCGTTGAAGTCCCCAAAGATAGCCCATTCCTGCTGACGTCTTCGTCTGCGTGCATGTATGCGAACCGGGTTTCTTACCTCCTGGATCTACGCGGACCGAGCGAATATTGCAACACGGCCTGTTCATCGGCGTTGGTGGCGTTACACCGAGCGATGCAGGCGATCAAGGCCGGCGAGTGTCGGCAAGCGCTGGTCGGTGCAGTCAACCTGTTGTTGTCGCCTGACGAAACGGCAGGGTATCAGCTGATGGGTTTCCTCAGCGCACACGGTCAAACGCGCTCATTTCAAGCGGGGGCCGATGGTTATGTGCGTTCCGAAGGCGTTGGCGTACTGTTGCTCAAGCCACTGGCGGACGCTGAGCAAGATGGCGATCATATCTATTTGAAGCTCAAGGGTAGCGGCGTTTGCCACGGCGGGAGAGGGGCTTCGCTGACCGCGCCCAATCAAGACAGCATGAAAGCGGCAATCGTTGCCGCCTACCGCAGGGCCAACGTGGAGCCGAACAGCGTCAGTTACGTGGAAGCGCACGGCGTCGGCTCGTTGCTCGGCGATGCAATAGAGATAGCCGCCATCCAGGCCGCCCGGGCCGAATTGAGCGACGACGACCACGATGGTCCTTGGACGATCAGTACATTGAAGCCGGTGATCGGTCATTGTGAACTGGCTTTTGGCATGGCGGCGTTGTTCAAAGTGATCGACGCTGTGGCGCAGCGGCAGTTACCAGGGATCCCAGGATATGCACAACTGAATCCCGCGATCACGCTGGATCCGCGCCAATTGCGGCTGCAGGCCGACAGCCGTCCATGGCCGGCGCCAAAGGACGCGAACGGCCTTGCGTTACCGCGGCGAGCGAGTATCAATAGTTACGGCTTCGGCGGCGTCAATGCCCACTTAGTCGTGGAGGAGTACATCGCACCGCAGCGTGCGATACAAGAGGATGTCGGGCCCCAGCTAATCCTGTTATCGGCACATGATGCGGCGCGGTTGACGGAGCAAGCGGCGCGGCTAAGCCGCTATATTGCCCAACGGCCCGATCTGTGCTTGGCTGACATCGCTTATACCTTGCAAGTGGGACGCACTGCGATGGCATGCCGCTGGACTGGCGTGGTGGACAGCATTGTGTCGCTCCAACAGCAGCTCGACGCACTCAATCGTGCGCCGATGAGTGAAATCACGATGCTCGATGCGGACACGATGGCAATCGATCCGTTGCAGGCAGGTATCAGCGACGAGGTGGACCTGGCCTTTACCCGTTGCGATTTGCAAGCGCTGGCCGGTTACTGGCGGCAAGGCGTTGAGCTAGACTGGCTCAAATTGCCGCGTCTCGGTGAGGCGCGGCGTATCAGTCTGCCCGGCTATGCCTTTGCCAAGACACGTCACTGGCTGCCGCCACGGCAGGCTGCTGTAGCCTGCCAGACAAGCGAAGGTGTGGCACAACCGCAAGGCTTTCGGCAAATACTGGCTGGGCTACTCGGATGCGAGCCAGCAGCGCTTGACGGTTGTGAATCGCGTAGTTTGGCCAGCCTTGGCCTCAACTCGCTGGCCGCAGTCGGTCTGAAAGCCAAATTGGAGCAGCAATTGCAGCTATCGGTATCGTTAGCGCAATTGAGCCCCTATCTGAGCCTTGGCGAGGTGGAAACCCGCCTGGCGGCACTAGCGGGACAGGGCGACAATAATCATCCAGTGCCTCGGTTGCAAACGGCACCCAACGATCAGTGGCAGCCTTTTGCACTCAACGATATCCAACAATCTTTTCTGTCGGGGCGCAAGCTACTGGCCGAGACTGAGCGGGTAGGCTGTCATATCTATTTGGAATTCGACTGGCCAGATCTCGAAGTCTACAGGCTCAATCAGGCTTGGAATCGATTGATGAGCCGACATGAAATGCTGCGAGTCAAGCTGCTCGACGACGGTCGCCAGCAAATCGAAGCATCGGCCTCTTATCGCATCAAAGCACGGGATTTGCGACGAATCGACACGGCCGGCCGCGAGTTGGCGTTGGCAGCCATTCGTGCGTCGATGTCCCACAACGTCTACCTACCGGGGCAGGCGCCGCTTTTTGAAATCCGCGTTTCGCTGCTGGATCAACAGCGCAGCCGGGTACACCTAAGTATCGACGAGTTAGTGGTCGATGCCACTTCTTTGGACTTACTGTTGCAACAGTGGTTGATGCTTTATCGGGATCCCGCTGCGCAGCTGCCAGATCACGGCTTGTCATTCCGGGACTACCAGTTGTCGCTGGAAGCATTCAAACAGTCTCCACGCTACCAGCGTGATTTGCAATACTGGGTCGACAAGCTGGCGCAAATGCCACCAGGTTTGTGCTTGCCCAAGGCCCAACGGCCAGCTGGCCGCCAGCGGCGACGACTGGCCTCGACGCTGGAGCCAAGCCGCTGGCTGCGATTGAAACAGCAGAGCGATGCGTTGCAAATCTCAGGTACGGCATTGTTGCTGACCTTGTTCGGCTTAATTCTTAGGCAGGCCAATGCAGGCAAAGCATTTTCGTTGATCTCCACGTTCTATAACCGTGTCCCCTTACATCCAGCGATTGATCATGTAATTGGACCGTTCATCTCGAACCATTTTTTTGCCTTTGTCGGCGCAGGGGAAGAAACCCTGGCTGCATTGGCGCAGCGGGTTCAGCGCCAATTGCTTGAGGACATTGACCATATGAGCGTCAGCGGCGTTGCCGCGCTGCGAGAAACCCGGCGCCGCTGCGGCAAGTCGCTGCATTTTAGCGGCGGCGAGGTGGTATTTACGTCGATGCTCAACAACCCAGTGATTGGAGGTGCGGACAGCTTTGGCGACGCGCAGCACTACTGTGTCACGCAAACGCCGCAGATCAACCTCGATCATCAACTGCGAGAGTGCGGTGGTGCACTGAGTTTCAGCTGGGACGTCGCCATCGACTGCTATCCGGATGGCATGATTGACCAGCTGTTTTCTGACTACTGCCATTTGTTGCACAAGTTGGCAGATGGCGAGGTTGACTGGCAGGCTGTAAACACGGGTGAGTTGGTGGGGCGATTAATGGCCGCTAAGCAACCCTTACCCGTTTCGACCGCCGGGCATACGGGCTCCTTTATGCTGGCGCCGAGCGAGCCGCCGAAAACGCCATTTGCGTTGACTGATCAACAGCAGGCGTATGCGTTTAGCCGCTCGCTTTATCCCAAGCAAAGCAGCTCCCACCTTTATATGGCGGTGGCCATAGAGGATCTTGAAATGAGTCGGTTGGAGCAGGCTTGGCGGCAATTGGTGGCTCACCACCCGATGCTGCGCACCCGCATTCTGCCCAGCGGCACCCAGCAGCTCATGGAGGCTGTGCCACCACTGCAACTCGAACTGAGCGAGCAGGGCGTCGATGTGGACCAGATTGCCGATGAAATGCTCGGTCGGGTAACGGCGCTGGGGGATTGGCCCTATGCCGAATTGCGAGTCAGTCAGTTGGACGGGCGGTGCAGCCTGGTGCATCTGGCGGTAGACCTGCTGATTGCCGACTTGCCCAGTCGGGATCTGCTGATCCGCCAGTTGCTGGACCTCTACCATGGCCGCCCACCGGCACCGTTATCGATTAATTTCGGTGGTTATATCAAAGCGCTTGGACAATACAGACGTTCGCCAGCGGCGCAAAACGCCGCTGCGTACTGGCAAGAAAAATTCCGCCTGCTACCGCAGGGGCCGCGGGTGAGTGACAAAGATGCTAAGGGGCAGTATCTAGGCTACGAGCACCGCCTTGATTGCTGGCCGGCGCTACGCCACCGCATCGCGCAAGCAGGCATCTGCGCGGACGCACTCCTGATTTCTGCCTATGCGTGGAGTATTGCCGAACATAGCAGCAAGCAGGCCTTTACTTTGGTGGCTCCAGGCTGGCACAGGCCTGCGGTACACCCTGAGATCAACGCGCTGGTCGGTGACTTTACGACTTTGAGTTGGATCGACTTTAACGACGAACCGATGACTTTCATCGAGCGGGTTCGGCGTTGTGAGCGAATCTTCACGGAGGACGAACGCCACGGCGCGATCAGCGGCTTGCAGGCGCTGCGTAAGGTAGCAACGGATAAGCAGCAACCGCGGAAGCTGAATTTTCCGGTGGTTTTTACCCGGCTCAATCCGCAAGGACCATTGGATCTACCAGACGGAACGAGGTTGACCAAGAGCGCGAGTCGCACGCATGGGGTGGCGTTGGACAATCTCAGCATCGAGCATCAAGACGCGCTGTTGATCCATTGGGATCTCGCGGCTGGCTGCTTGGCGCCGGCGCAGGTCGAAGCGATGTTTGCCGACTACTGCCGGTTGCTCGAGGCGTTGGCCGATGACGATAGCCTGTGGACGGTACAGGCGCCCCAACTGGCGGCGACGCTAGCTGCAGACAAATATCCCGTAATGAGTTGAATCGCCTCGCCATCCTACATTTAGACACGGACTCATAGCCAGATACGGACTCATAGTCGCAGAGGAAGTTGCCCTAGTTCGGCTGGAAGGGCGCGAAGCGACAGAGCACGGCTTGACGAATGACAGCTAGCAGAGCAAACAGCGGCATCGCCCGGACATGATTGCTGTGCACAATGACCAGGATAGTAATTCGTGAACATACAAGACAGTCAGACCCTTTCCGGTTGGAACGATACCTATAAGGCATACCCACTGGACAAGTGCTTACAGCAGTTGATCGAAGAGCAGGTTGAGCGCAGCCCGGACGCGGTGGCGGTGCGTTTCGAAGGCCAGGCCTTAAGCTATCGCGAGTTAAACCGGCAGGCCAATCGGCTAGCCCATTACCTGCGGGAGCTAGGCATCGGGCCAGATAGTCTGGTGGGCGTTCAGATGGAGCGATCAGTAGGGCTAATCATTGCGCTACTGGCGATCATGAAGGCCGGTGGTGCTTATTTGCCGCTGGACCCCGGCTATCCCGATGAGCGATTGGCGTTGATCATTGACGACGCTGCGGTGACAGTGTTGCTGACGCAACAGCGTTTTCGTAGTCGGCTAGCGGGATATGACGGCGAAGTGCTTTGCTTGGACGATGCTAATCAGCAAGCGCTGTTTGGCGATGAGGCCAATCCTGTGCCAATCAATGGTCCCGATGATCTTGCCTATATCATCTATACGTCGGGCTCTACCGGCCGGCCTAAAGGCTGCATGCTGCCGCATAAGGCAATCTGTAATCGCCTGCTGTGGATGCAGCGCCATTATGAGGTTGGCGCAGCCGATAGGATCTTACAAAAAACACCGTTTACCTTTGATGTCTCCGTCTGGGAGCTGTTTTTGCCGCTGCTCAGCGGCGCTTGCTTGGTGATGGCCAAGCCGGAAGGTCACAAGGACGCGCATTACCTGGTGGAGGTCATTCAAGCGGAGCAGATCACCATCTGCCATTTTGTGCCTTCGATGCTGCGCTTTTTCCTTAAGCATCCGGCGGTCTCCGAATGCATATCGCTACAGAAAGTATTTGTTAGCGGCGAGGCGCTGACTCACGACTTGCTGCTCCAGTTCCGCCAACTGTTGAGCGCCGAATTGCATAACTTATATGGTCCGACCGAAGCGGCAGTGGACGTGACCTATTGGCGAGGTGAGCCGCGAGAAGACCAGCTCGTGCCAATCGGTCGACCTATCGATAATATCCAGATATATATTCTGGATAGCGAAGCAAAGCCGGTGCCGATCGGTGAAACTGGCGAGTTGTGCATTGGCGGTGTCGGCCTGGCTCGGGGCTATCTCAATCGGCCTGAGTTGACGGCTGAAAAATTTATCCGCGATCCGTTTTCTGGCGAGGCCGGCGCCAGACTCTACCGCACAGGTGATAAGGCCCGTTTCCTCTGCAATGGCGAGATCGAGCTGCTTGGCCGTTTCGATTCGCAAGTCAAGTTGCGAGGCTTTCGCATTGAACTGGGTGAGATCGAAAGCGCACTGAAAAGCCACCCAGCGATCGACGATGCGGCGGTGCTGGTTAAGGATCTTGGTTCAGCAGATCCTAAACTCGTGGCCTTTGTGGTGGCTCAGGGGCTGGACAAGAAAGCGGTACGGGATTTCATTAAGGCGCGTTTGCCGGAATATATGGTGCCCAATCTGGTTAGCTTTATTGACCAGATTCCCGTGACCGCCCACGGCAAAGCGGACCGCAAGGCGCTGCTCACGGGTGACGTGGAGGCGACGGCCCAACCGCGCAGGCAAGCGATCAACTCGCAGTCGCTGACTGCCTGGCTGCAGCAGTATTTTATCGAGGCGCTTGGGATCGACGAACTGGCAGCCGATGACGATCTGTTTGATCAGGGCGCCACCTCCTTTACGTTGGTGCAAGCAGTCCACAGCATCCAACAGCAGCATCAGGTGACGCTGCCAGTCGATGTGTTTTTGGAGCATCCGACCATCGCTGCAGTTACCGCTTATATTCTTGAGGCTAAAGGCATAACGGCTGACGAGGTGGAGCCGCCGCCGCTGAGCGCTGCACCGGCTTGCCAATCCACGGACAGGGGTTCGGTCCCGTTAGAAAAAGTCAGTTTTGATCCTCGGGCATACTGGCGACCGACCAAAGGCTCATTTGCGAATCTCGAACGGCTTGGACGTCTGCTGTCGCTGCTACGAGAGGTGCCGCTAGACGGCCAGGGCAAGTACCTTTATTCGTCGGCGGGTGGCTTGAATGCTATCCAGTGCTATCTGTATGTGGCTGAAGAGCGGATCGACGGCTTGGCTGGCGGCGTCTATTATTACCAACCGCAGCTCAACCGCCTGCTGCCCGTTAGCGTACCGGCCCAGCTGGATGCACAGGCTTTGCCGCCGGCGCAACGCGCGCAGCTGGCCGAGGCTGGCTTTGCATTGTTCCTGATCGCCGAAAATGACGCGATCGCGCCAATCTACAATAAGGCGTCACCCTTCTTACTGGTGCTCGAGGCGGGTTATATTGAGCAGCTATTGTTGTCCCGCCAGCGCGACTTTGACATCGCGCTGACTCCGGCCTATGGCGTCGATTTTGCGGCGATTGCCGGGTTGTTTAAATTACGGCCGAGCCATCGGTTCCTGCACTGCTTGATCGAGGGCGTTGCGCCGGCTGCCGTGGCGGTGGAAGGTCAAGCACTGAATGATCACTGGCGTCAGTCTGGCCCTCTGTTTGCTGATTTTCTAAGCGAGAAAAATAACGGTTTCGCGTTACCAACTCGGGAGGAATTGGCTCAACTGCATGAAGAGCAGCGCCAGATTCGCCATGACTTGCCGGAGCAGGGCGACGGCGTAATTGAGCTGTGCGCCGAGCCGATCAGCGCTGACGCACTGCGGCTGCGGGCTGCCAAGCGGCAATACTGCGATGGGCCGCTGAATTTGGGTCAGCTGAGCCGGCTGTTAAACCTGTTGCGGGCCGATCAGGTCAACGGGCAGCTGTACCACACCGATGCCGGGTTAGCGCTGAAAGTTTATTTGCACGTTGCTGAACAAAGCGTACAGCAAGGCTGCCAAGGGCCATGGTTGCCTGCCGGGGTATACCGCTACCAGGGCGACAGCCATAGCTTAGTGCGGATCAGCGACGGCGATCTAGCGGCAATCAACAGTTGCTACACGCCGTTTAACCGTAAGCACGCTCATCAGGCACGGTTGCGAATTTTTATCATCGCCGGTCACTCTACGACCTACGGCGATGAAAGCCGTTATTTCAATTTGCTTCAAGCGGGCAGAATCGGTCAGCTACTGCTAGAAAAGCAGGGTGAGTTCGGCATTGGCCTGTGTCCGATTGGATCGATGTATTTCAATAAAATCCGCGACGCGTTCGATCTGGATGACGGCGATGAGCTGGTACACAGCTTTGTGGGCGGCGCGGTGACGCAACCACTGCCCGCTGGCTGGCCGCGGCTAGAAATGCACGGAACCGATGAATCCGCTCAAGTCGCTCACGCGTCGGCGCATGAGATCAATGAACACGTGTCGTCCCGAGCGGTCAAGGCGCACTGCAATGGCGACGCGATGGCAATCATCGGCATCAGCGGCCGCTATCCTGGCGCCGCGAACCCTGATGAGCTATGGCAAAATTTGAGCGCTGGCCGCGCAAGCATCATCCCATTGAGTCGCGAAGCGCTATTTTACGGCAGCGACGATGCGGGCGATTCGCCACAGTGGGCGGTGGGTGCCCTGGCTGGCAAGCAGTTGTTTGATCCATTGCTGTTCAAGATTACGCCGGCGGAGGCGAAAACGCTCGATCCCCAGGAGCGTTTGTTCCTGCAAGCGGTCTGGCACTGTCTGGAAAGTAGCGGCTATACCGCTGCGAGTCTGCGGCGGCAGGCCGAGCGCATTGGCGTGTTTGTCGGCGCAATGTGGGGCGATTACCAGCATCATCGGCCGACTGAACAAGGCGAGCGGGCCACCTCGTTCCTGTCGGCGATCGCCAACCGTGTGTCTTTCTTCAACGATTTCAATGGCCCCAGCGTCGCTTTCGATACCTCATGCTCGTCGGCGATGACTGCGTTGCATTTTGCTTGCAACAGTATTCGCCAGGGCGAGTGCCAGGCAGCGATTGTCGGTGGCGTCAATTTGATCAGCCATCCGTCGCACCTCGAGCTGCTGACTTCATTGAAGCTGTTGTCTGACGATAGCCAATCTTATCCGTTTGGCCGCCATGCCAATGGATGGGTGGCTGGCGAAGGTGTCGGCGCGCTGTTGATTAGGCCACTCGAAGACGCCATGCGGGATGGCGATTCAATCCTCGGTGTCATCCGCGCGACGGCGATCAGTCATAGCGGTAAGACTTTCCGTTACGGTGCGCCCAATGCCGATAGCCACGCGCTGTCGATGCGTCGAGTGCTACAACAGGCGGGACTGTCCGCTGACGAGATCGGCTATGTCGAGGCCGCGGCCCCCGGCGCCAGCCTCGCGGATGGGGCTGAGTTTGCGGCGATCAGCAACGTGTTTGGCGCGCGCCGTAGCGATGCGCCGCTGTTGGTGGGGTCGATCAAAGCCAATATCGGTCACCTCGAATCAGCGTCGGCGCTGTCGCAGATCACCAAAGTGCTGATGCAGCTGAAACACCGGCAGATCGCGCCGACGCTCGGTTGCAATCCGCTCAGCCCGATGATTTGTTTAGACGACAACCATCTTGCCATCGCCGATCAGCTGAGCGACTGGCGGGGGCCGCAGCGCGCGCTCATCAATGCTTTTGGTGCTAGCGGATCTGGTGGTCATCTGATTGTTGAGGCACCGCCGCAACAGGCCGCTGTACGGCAAAGCGACGGGCCCTGGCTGTTTCCGTTTGCCGCCGCAAGTAGCGAGCAGCTTGATCAATTGGTGGCGGCGTTTGCTGACGATATGCAAGCTGGACGGTTTAACGATGTCAGCCTTGGGGATATCAGCTACACCCTGTGTGTCGGTCGAGTCGCGCTGAACCATCGCCTGGCGGTCGTGGCCGATAGCCGAGACGAGTTGGTGGCGCGACTTCAAGGTCAACATTCGCAGATGCCGCTGCGCGGCAGCCTCAAAAAAGAGCCGCAGCCCAGCCGTATTGAAAAGGATCTTCAGGGACTGGACCGCCAAGCGTTGACAGCGATTGCTGGCCAATGGGTCGCCGGACAGAGCAGCTTAGCGCAGATCGCTCGGCATCACCATCGCCGGGTGGCGTTGACGGCTTATCCGTTTGCGGCCGTCGATTGCCATATCGCTGCGTCGGCAAACAGCGATTGCGCCGACGTGCTGCAAAACGAGGCGTCGCGGCCAGGAAACGAGGCGTCGCAGCTAGGAAATGACACGTCGCAGCCAGAACAAGATGAGGTGTTGCGACAGGCACTGGAAAACCATATCAAGCGCCATTTCTCAAAGGTATCGGCGATTCCTGAACATAACCTCGATTGTGAAGACACCTTCGATCGTTATGGCTTGACGTCGCTCATGATTACCACGCTGAACCAACGTTTGGCCCAGGAGTTTGGCGAGCTGTCGGCGACCTTGTTCTTTGAATACCAAAGTATTGCTGCGTTGGCGGGCTATTTTGTCGCCGAGCATCCGCTGCGCAGCCGGCAATTACTGGGGATTCAGGCGACGCAGCCCGTCCTAGCCGCCAGGGTGCAACAGCAGCCACACGTAACGGCAGTGCGACGCTATGACCGGGGCGAGCGAAATGAGCCGATCGCCATCATTGGTTTGGCCGGTCGGTTCCCCGGCGCAGCGGATATCGACAGTTTTTGGAACAACCTCAAAAACGGTGTCGATAGTATCAGCGAGATACCCGCCGAGCGTTGGGAACACAGCAAATATTACAGCCGCGACCGCAGTGTAAAAGGCAAGATCCACACCAAGTGGGGCGGCTTTATCGACGACATCGATCGTTTTGATCCGCTGTTTTTCAATATTTCGCCGCGGGATGCCGAGCGGATGGATCCTCAAGAGCGGATCTTCCTCGAAACCGCCTGGCGCACGCTTGAAGACGCCGGCTACGATAGAGCCGGGCTGCGGCGTCATTACCAGGGTGAAATGGGGGTATTCGTTGGTGTGATGCACGGCGAATACTTGCTGTATACGCGCTCGAGCGCTCCGGACTGCACCGATGATGCGGTCGATTCGTCGTTTGGTTCGATCGCCAATCGCGTGTCTTACGTCTTCGACTGCAACGGTCCAAGTATGGCGGTCGACACCATCTGCTCATCGTCGTTGACGGCGCTGCACTTGGCGGTCGAGAGCCTAAGGCGCGGCGAGTGCCAACTGGCGCTGGCCGGTGGCGTCAACCTGTCATTGCATCCGAACAAATATTTCATTCAGTCCCAGCTGACGATGTCGTCTTCTGACGGTCGCTGTCGCAGCTTTGGCGACGGGGGGGACGGTTTTGTGCCCGGCGAGGGGGTTGGCGCGGTGCTGCTCAAGCCGCTGTCCCGCGCCGAGGCCGACGGCGACAACATTTATGCGGTGATCCGGGCGACCTCAATTAACCATAACGGTAAGACCCATGGCTACACCGTGCCGAGCCCCAATGCGCAGGGCGCCATGATCGCCGATTCGCTCGACAAGGCCGGCATGGATCCACGAGAGCTAAGTTATATCGAGGCCCATGGCACGGGCACAGCGCTTGGCGATCCGATCGAAATCACTGGCCTGCAATTGGGCTTTATTCGGCGCAGCGCGACGCTGGGTAGCGCGATGGCGTCGGCTCAACAATGCGCGGTGGGCTCAGTCAAGTCGAATATTGGACACTTGGAGTCGGCGGCAGGCATTGCCGGGATCGCGAAGGTGCTATTGCAGCTTAAGCATCGCCAGTTGGCGCCCTCGCTGCACTCAAAGCGCTTGAATCCCAACATCCCCTTTGCCGATTCGCCGTTCTATATCCCTCAGCAGCTGCAGGAATGGCGGCGGCCGGTGTTGAATCTCGATGGCCGGGAGCGAGAGTATCCCCGTGCGGCTTCAGTCTCGTCTTTCGGATCGGGTGGCTCAAACGGGCACGTGATCATTGCTGAGTATATTGCACCGACTCGGGACGACGACGTCGGTGGACAGACAGCGATGATTCCTCTATCTGCAAGAACGCCCGCTCAATTACGACAGCAAGTCGAGCAACTGCATCAGTTCCTGCATCGGACCGGTGCTGAGCTTACGCTGCCGCGGCTGGCCGATCTGGCCTTTACGTTGCAGCAGGGCAGGGAGCCGATGGAGTATCGCCTGGCTTTTATCGCCGAGTCGATCGACCAATTGCAGGACAAGCTGGCGCAAAGCGCCGAGTTACTGGCCAACCAGCCCGAACCGTTCGGCTTCTTTGATGGCATTCATATCGGCCGGGTCAAAGATCATAAGGCGGCAATCGCGGTGCTCGCCCATGATGACGATATGGCGGCGACCTTGACCGCCTGGGCCAACAAACGCAAATACGATAAGCTGCTGGAGCTGTGGGTCAAAGGGCTGGCGCTTGACTGGACGCTATTTGGTCAGCCGAAAGAGGCGGCCAAGCGGATCAGCCTCCCCAGCTACCCCTTTGCTCGCGAACGGATCTGGGTCTCTGGCGAGTCCCACTTCCCGTCGCTGGGACAGCAAAGCGGTGGGGGACGGGTGCATCCTTTGCTGCACACCAACGTATCGGATTTGTCGCAGCAAAAATTTATCTCAATATTCGACGGCAGGGAGTTCTTCCTGCGGGATCACCTGATCCGTGACCACAAGGTTTTGCCGGGCGTCGCCTACCTTGAAATGGCGCGTGAGGCGATCATCCGCTCGCTGGGGGAGCAGGTGCCAACCGGCGTGCTGAGCTTGCGCAATCTGGTGTGGTCACAGCCGGTCATGCTCAGCCAGCAAAGCGACGACTCGGTTGAAGTCGAGATCCGTATCGACAGTCCTGACGAACATCGACTGACCTTCGACATTCTCGAGCGCAAACAGCAGGCGGTGTGCTGCCAAGGCGAAGCGGCTTTTGTTCAGGATGCCGATGAACCGGCAGAATCGTTGACTTCGCTACAAGCGGCGATCGGCGGCCATATGCTCGACGCGGATGCGTTGTATCGGCTGTTCGACAGCATGCAGATCTACTATGGCCCGTGGCACCGATCGGTGAAAGCGCTGCGGATCGATGGTGGCCAAGTGCTGGCGCAGATTGAACTACCGCAAGCGCTGACCTCGGAGCACGAGCGACTCGTTTTACATCCCAGCCTGATGGACGGCGCTTTGCAGGCGACCGTAGGCTTACTCGTCGCGGATCAGCTCGATCAAGGGTTGACGCCGCAACTGACGCATACGTGGGTGCCTTTTGCGTTGACGCAACTACAGCTGAGCGGCGCCGAGCTGGGTCATCAGATCTGGGCTTGGGTGCGCCCTTGCACCGAGCAGACTGAAGCGGGACAGTCGACATTCAATATCGATATTTATAATCAACAGGGCCAACATTGCGCCGCGCTGCGTGAATTTGCGCTACGGGTCATGAAAAAGCCGTCACCGCTGGAAGTGATGCTTGAAGATCGGCCACAAAGCGACTGTTATCTGGTGGAAAAGTGGCAACGTTTCTGCCCCCAAGACCTGGTCCCGTCTACCGGCCGGCTGCTGCTAATTAGCAATGATCCGCAGGGCCACAAACAGTTGATCGCCCGTTATCCGCAAGCGGGTTCATTGTTGTTGGATGGCCATGAATCTATTGAGCAGCTTACGGAACGGCTGCGCGAAGTGGGGCCCATTGAGCACCTGATATGGCTGGCACCGGCAACATTGGCGCAGCAGGAGAATCTCGACGGCATGATCCGCGCCCAGCAGCATGGCGTGCTGAGCTGCTTTCGCTTGATTAAGGCACTGCTGGCGTTGGCGCTGGATCAGCAGCCGCTGACCTGGACGGTGATGACTCGAGGTGTGCTGACAGTATCTAACGAGGCTGACAGCCACTCTCAAGCCGTGACCGGGCCGGTGGCACCGGCTCATGCCAGCGTGCATGGACTGATTGGCGTCATGGCCAAGGAATACAGTCACTGGCGGGTGCGGCTGGTGGATCTGCCGGTAGGCGACGGTTGGCCCACTGTGGATCCGCTGTCATTGCCCACCCATCCTCGTGGCGATGCGCTGGTGTGTCGCGACGATGTCTGGTACCGTCAATATCTTGCGCCTTACCTACCGCTGTCGGAATGGGATGCAACGGATGCGGCCGCGCAGCTAGGCGACGTAGACAGTCTCTATCGCGATGAGGGCGTGTATCTGGTGATTGGCGGCGCCGGTGGTATCGGCCGGTTGTGGAGCGAGTATCTGATTCGCACTCGACGGGCGCAAATTATCTGGCTGGGACGTCGCGAGCAGAACAGCGACATTGACCAGGCGATCGCCGAGCTTGCCAAGCTTGGACCCGCGCCGCGCTATCTTCGTGCCGATGCCAGCAACCATGCCGCGCTACGACAGGCGGTGGCACAAGTCTACACCGAGTATGGCAGGATCCATGGCGTGGTTCATGCAGCCATCCAGCTTCAGGATCAAAGTCTGGCGCGGATGGATGAGCAAAGATTTACCACCGGCTTGGCCGCTAAGGTGGATGTTTGCGTTCGTCTGGCTGAGATGTTTGCGCATCAGCCGCTGGACTTCATGTTGTTTTTCTCGTCGTTGCAAAGCTTTACCAAGTCAGCTGGGCAGAGCAACTACGCCGCCGGCTGTACGTTTAAAAACGCCTTTGGCCATTATCTTGCACAGCAGTGTTCCTACCCAGTCAAAGTGATTAACTGGGGTTACTGGGGGCATGTCGGCTCGGTGGCCAGCGAAGACTATCGTCGAAGAATGGCTGAGGTCGGTCTCGGTTCGATCGAGGGCGAGCAGGCGATGGCTGCGTTGGACATGCTGTTGGCCGGGCCGCTTTCCCAGCTCACGTTCTTGCGGACCTCGCAGCGGCTTAGCGATACGTTCAGCCACCTGGCGCTGCCGACGCATCCGGCTGGGCCTTTTGGCGAGTATGGCCAGAGACTGACGCAAGCCTACCCGTCGCTGATTGCCCGGATAAAAAAACATCTGGTTGTGGACAACCACGCGATTCGGACGGTGACGCAGCAGATGCAGGCCCGCAAGGCGGCCATCGACGCGTTGCAAGGCCGCTTGCTGTACGCCCAGCTGCAGCAACTGGGCTGGTTTAGTAGCGAGCACGAAATCATCGAGCAGATGAAGCAACGCAGCGGTTTGCTGCCGATGTATGAGCGCTGGATCGATAAGAGCCTTGACGAGCTAGCGCAGCGCGGCTACCTGTCCATGGAGGGCGGCCATTGTCCGACAGCCTATCGTGTGGCCCATCCTCAGCCGCTGGCAGTTGAATCCCTATGGAACGAATGGGAGGCGCAAAAGCCGGATTGGCTAGAACACGCCAGTCTGAAAGCTGAGGTGATCCTTGCCGAGGCCACCCTGCGGGTGCTGCCAGCGATCCTCAATGGGCGAATCATGGCCACGGACATCATGTTCCCTGACTCATCGATGGCCATGGTCGAGGGGATCTACAAGCATAATCCGGTGTCCGATTTTTTCAATGAAGTGATGCTCAACGCGATGGTTGAGTTTGTCAGGGCACGGCTGGAACAGGCGCCGATCCGTATTCTGGAGATTGGTGCCGGCACTGGCGGCACCAGTGCACGGGCGTTTGAAAAACTTCGGCCTTATCAGCGGCAAATCGCGGAATACTGCTACACCGATGTATCACAGGCATTCCTGATGCATGCGCGGCAAACGTACGGGCCGGACAACCCGTACCTCAGCTATCAGCTCTTCAATGTTGACAGGCCTTTGGCTGAGCAAGGCATCAAGATTGGTCACTATGATCTGGTGATGGCCACCAATGTCTTGCACGCGACGCAGGATCTACGGCGGACGATGAAAAACGCCAAGGCAGCGTTGAAGCACAACGGCCTGGTGATGATCAACGAGATTTGTCGCAACGGCCTGTTTACCCACTTGACCTTCGGCTTGCTCAAGGGATGGTGGTTGTTTGATGATCAGGATTTGCGCTTGCCCGGTGGACCCGCGCTCGCACCCAAACAGTGGAAACAGGTGCTGGAGAGTGAAGGCTACAGGCAGGTCTATTATCCGGCGCTGGCCGACCACGACCTTGGTCAGCAAATCGTGATCGCCGAGAGCAACGGCGTCATCTGGCAGGATCGACACAGCGATGTGGAACCGACCAAGGTTGCGCCCAAGCGCCTGGCAGTGCAGGCGGCTCCCGCTTCGCGGCCACCGCAGCGCAGCGTCAACACGGTATCGGTGGGCGAGGTGACGCCCCAGGCGCTAAAAGATCAGA
Source organism: Mycetohabitans sp. B2 (assembly GCF_021733735.1). Lineage (NCBI taxonomy): Bacteria > Pseudomonadati > Pseudomonadota > Betaproteobacteria > Burkholderiales > Burkholderiaceae > Mycetohabitans > Mycetohabitans sp. B2. The sequence continues at coordinate 159,886 of NZ_JAHKSP010000034.1, read as the reverse complement.
CGGTGCACTATCTTAAGCAGATGATCGGCGGGCTGTTCAAAATTCGGCCCGAGCAGATCGATGCCGGGGAGCCGCTCGAGACGTATGGCATCGATTCGATTCTGGTGGTGCAGCTGACCAACCTGCTGCGCGACAAGCTGTCGGGGATCAGCAGTACGCTGTTCTTCGAATACCAGACCATCGACGCGCTTGCGGATCATTTTGTTGAGTCACAAAAAGATCAGCTTAGGGCCCTGCTGGGACTGGATAAGGCGTCGGTGGTCGAACAGCCAGCGTCGGTGGATACAGCCTCGACGCATGCGGCCAATACGTTAGTCAAGCTAGCCGCTGGGCACCGCTTTGCCGCCAAGACGCCCGACAGCGCGCCAAAGGGCCAGGGTGGCACTGACGTCGCGATCATCGGCCTAGCGGGACGCTACGCGCATTCGGATAATGTCCAAGCGCTGTGGCAGCGCCTAAAAAATGGCGAGAACTGTATTGATGAAGTGCCGGCGGATCGCTGGGATTGGCGTCAATACTTCGATCAGACGCCGGGCAAAAAAGGCAGCATTTATACCCGCTGGGGCGGTTTCATTCGGGACATCGACAAATTTGATCCGCTGTTTTTCCATATCTCGCCCCATGAGGCGCAGAAGATGGATCCCCAAGAGCGGCTTTTCTTGGAAGAGGCCTATCACTGCATCAGCGATGCCGGCTATACCCCGGGTCGTTTGTCTGAACGGCATCGGGTGGGCGTGTTTGTCGGCGTGATGAATGGAACCTACACCCATCAGTCCAGCTATTGGTCGATCGCCAACCGGGTGTCTTATCAGTTCAATTTCCAAGGACCGAGTATGGCGGTGGATACCGCCTGCTCATCGTCAATCACCGCGATCCATCTGGCGCTGGAAAGCTTGCATAGCGGCGTGAGCGACTGCGCGTTGGTCGGTGGGGTCAACTTGGTGATCGATCCCGTGCACTATATGCGTCTGACCGAGATGAAAATGCTATCGTCAGGCAAGCAGTGCAAGGCGTTTGGGACGGATGCCGACGGTTTTGTCGCCGGCGAGGGCGTGGGTGCGCTGCTGCTCAAGCCGTTGGCTCAAGCTGAGGCGGACGGCGATCGGATTTACGGCGTGATCAAAGGCAGCATGATCAATGCCGGCGGCAAGACCAACGGCTATACCGTGCCGAATCCATTGGCCCAGAGCCGACTGGTGGCCGATTCGTTGGCCAGGGCCGGCGTGGAGGCTAGGGCGGTAAGCTATGTCGAAGCCCACGGCACCGGCACGTCGCTGGGGGATCCGATTGAGATTGCGGGCTTGACCAGAGCGTTCAATAGCGGCGCCGAGACGGCCGCTAAACAGTATTGTGCGATTGGCTCAATCAAGTCCAATATCGGCCATTGTGAAAGTGCTGCCGGCATTGCGGGCATCACCAAGGTGCTGCTGCAGCTCAAGCACCGCCAACTGGCTCCGTCGCTGCACGCCGATGAACTCAATCCAGAGATTGATTTCGCTAATACGCCGTTCGTGGTGCAGCAGTCGCTGGCTGACTGGCATCGACCCGAGGTCATAATCAACGGCAGCCGTCAGGCATTCAAGCGCATTGCTACGGTGTCATCCTTCGGCGCTGGTGGTGCCAACGCGCACGTAGTGATCGAAGAATACGAAGATCATCGGCCGCGTCCGGTGATTGTCGTCAACGAGCAGCAGCCGGCGATCATTCCGTTATCGGCCAAGACGCAGGCCCAGCTATTGCAGCAGGTCAGCCTGTTGCTGCATGCACTGGAGCAGGACGAGCTAGGCGACGCCGATTTGCCGGCACTGGCCTATACGTTGCAGGTCGGTCGGGAGGCGATGGAGTATCGGCTAGGATGGCTGGCTCGCTCACTCGCCCATTTGAAGACCCAACTGCAAGATTTTATTGATCATCCGTCTACAGCTGCCTGCTATAGCGGCCGGGTCAAGGATCATGACAAGGCGCTGTCGCTGCTGGCTGGTGCAGACAGACAAAGCACCATCGCTAACTGGATTGACCGTGGCCAGCCTGAAAAATTGCTCGAGGCGTGGGTCAACGGGTTAACGCTGGATTGGCGCTTGATGTACCGACAGGGCACGCCGACGCCAATTAGCTTGCCAGGTTATCCGTTTGCCCGTGAGCGCTATTGGCACAACGATGAGCCGGCGCAAGCGTTAGCGACCAGCGAGGCGCGACTTCATCCACTCTTGCATCGCAACGTCTCTGACCTACGTGGTTTGCGTTACCTCAGCCGGTTCAGTGGCCAAGAAAGCTTCCTTTCTGGACACCGAATCAACGGTCGCGGCGTTTTGCCGGGTGCGGCGATGATCGGAATGATCGATGCGGCGCTCACGGACGCATTGGGTGATGAACGGCCTGCGGGCACGGCGCGGGTTATCCGTGACCTGTTCTGGTATCAGCCCTTCAGCGTGGATACGACCAACCATGGCGAGCTATTTGTTGAGCTGGCGGCGCAGCCGGATGGCGAATGCCAAATCGGGATTTGCTCGTATGATTTCGCCGGGCAGCTGCAACTGCATTGCCGGGCGGTGGCGGGGACCGCTGTGGCGCAACCGGCGAAGCTTGACTTCATGACTGGCGACGCTCGCCCGATGGATGTTGATGCCTGCTACCAGCGTTTCACCGCCATGGGCATCGAATATGGCATAAGCCATCGCAGGATCCAGTCGCTGCTGCGCCATGGGGACCAAGCACTGGCTTGGGTTGCGCTGGAAGACGCTGCGGTGAGCGACGGTTACGCTATTCATCCTGGGCTGCTGGATGCCGCGATGCAAGCGGTGATGGCATTGTTGTTTGATGAGCTTGGAGAGCGGCCACCGTTGCTGTTGCCCGAGGGGCTGGCCGAATGGGTGCTATTTGACGACTGCCCGACAACACTGCAAGTCCAGATTCGCCGTGCTGGACGCACACCAGGTGGCTATCGCTTTGATCTGGCTCTGTTTGACAAAAACGGCCGGTGCTGCGCGACCATCCGTCAGTTGTCGTTCAAAACGTTGTCTGCTGACAACGACGTTACCAGCGAAACACTGCTCTGCCACCGGCAATGGCATGAGGCTGCGCTGGCTTCGGCCACGGATGCGCCGGTGACGTCCCAGCTGGTGCTGACGCTGGGCCACCATCCAGCCTTTGCCAACCTGCCGGAGCAGTTGCAAGCGCATCCACCCATTTCCAGCCTGGCGATGCACAGTGACGATTATCGACAGGCGGCGCTGGCGTTGGTCGAACAACTCAAACCACTGCTTCGCACTGAGCGCCGCTGCATGGTTCAGCTGGTGATCCCGGCAAACGATCAGCACGGTTATCGCGGTCTTGGCGGCCTGTTGTACAGCGCCAGCCGGGAGCAGCCGGCGTTGATTGGCCAGTTGATAGAAGTGTCGCTTGGGCTCGATGCGTCGCAATTAGCGGGGCAACTGGCGGCCGAACGGGCTGCACCTGGTGAGCGCCAATTGCGTTATCTGCTTGATGCCGGCAAGTTACGGCGCCAGGAGCTAACCTGGCACCACCGGCCATTAAGTCATAGCCCTGCGCCCTGGCGGCCGGACGGCGTCTATCTGATTACTGGAGGCCTGGGCGGCGTGGGCATGATCGTCGCGCGGGCGATTCTGGACGCTGCACCGGGCGCGAGCGTGGTGCTGTGCGGCCGTACCGAGGCTAACGCGCCGTCGGTTGCCGACAAGCTGGCGCAATTGGGCGCACAATGTCACTACCGTGCTGTGGATCTGGCACAGGCGGGTCAGGTTGAGCGCTTGATCGCTGGAATCATGATGGAACACGGCGGATTACATGGCATTATCCATTGCGCCGGGCTCACTCGTGACACGCTGTTAGCACACAAAACGCAGCAGGACTTCGAAGACGTGTTCGCCGCTAAGGTAGCTGGCGTGCGCCACCTCGACCAGTGCAGCGCTGCGGTGGCACTGGACTTCTTTGTGCTATGTTCATCTATTGCCAGCGTACTGGGCAACGCCGGGCAGAGTGATTACGCTGCGGCTAACGGCTATCTCGATGCCTTTGCCAGTCTGCGCAATCAACGGGTCGCGGCGGGACAGCGCCATGGCCGCACCGTGGCAATTAACTGGCCGCTGTGGCTCGAAGGCGGCATGCAAATGGACGATGCCGCTCGACGTGCGCTGGCGCAACGCACTGGCATCAAGGCGATGACCGGGACGACGGGTATTCGGGCGCTATACCAGGCGCTGCAAAGCGATGAAGATCAGTTGATGGTCCTGGCAGGCGACAAAGACAAACTGGTCGCGCTGCTAAGCCGCGAACCGGCGCCTGTCAGCCCAGCCATCACAGCGGTCGACGGCGACGATGTATTAACGGGATTGCGCCGGTTGTTAGCCGACACGATCAAGATCGATGAGTCGCGGCTTGACAACGACGAGCCGTTTGAAAAATACGGCATTGACTCGCTGATGGTCATGGACATGACGGCGGCGCTGGAAAAACGCTTTGGGCCGCTGCCGAAGACGTTGTTTTTTGAATATCCCAGCTTGCAAAGCTTGGCGGATCATCTCGTCGCGCGGCTGCCGCAAAAGCCCGCTGTCAGCCAAGTCGCATCCGCTGCCTGCGGCTCGTTGAACGCGCAGTTGCGCGCAATGCTGGCGAGCACGCTGGGGATTGCGCTGGAACAGATCGATGATGCGCAGTGCTTCGAGCAATATGGCCTTGACTCGCTGAAGATCATGGAGATGACCAGCGTGCTCGAAAAACGTTTTGGCGCTTTACCGCGTACGCTGCTATTTGAACACTCCAGCTTGCAGCAACTGGCGCACTATTTGGCCAACCGGCCGCTCGAGCCGCAGGGTACGACGGCGGTAATCCCGACTGACGAACAAAAGCCGCTGGCGACGCCAGAATCCGGGGGCAAGGGCAGTCAGTCCCGCCGGCTGTTCGACAGCGTGGCGAATACAACAAGCCCCCGTGTCCAGCCAAGGCTGCAAGATAGCCAGCCAGGTCCTCAGCGCAGGGACGATATCGCGATCATCGGCGTGGCGGGGCGCTATCCCGAAGCTGAAAATTTGGAGGTCTTCTGGCAGAATCTACGCGGAGGCAAAAACAGCATCACCGAAATTCCGGCCGAGCGCTGGAACTGGCGCGAGTACTACAGCGAAAATCGTCGTGAAAGTGGCGTGCACAACAGTAAGTGGGGCGGATTTATCGACGGCGTCGATCAATTTGATCCCCTGTTTTTCAATATTTCGCCGCTGGAAGCTGAACTGATTGATCCACAGGAACGGCTATTCCTGCAGACCGCCTGGTCGGCGATGGAAGACGCCGGTTACAGCCGCCGTATCGGTGGCGAGCAGACCGAGGATAGCGCGCAAGTGGGCGTCTACGTCGGCGTCATGTATGGCGAATACCAGCTATTCGGTGCTGAAGCCAGCCTGCGTGGCCAGCGCATGGGCTTTGCTGGCTGCACCGCCAGTATCGCCAACCGGACATCGTTCTGCCTCAATCTGCAGGGCCCGAGCATGACGGTCGACTCGATGTGCTCCAGCTCGCTGACGGCCATTCACCTTGCCTGTCAGGATTTGCGCAATGGCCGCACGTCGATGGCCATTGCCGGCGGCGTCAACCTGACGATTCATCCTAACAAGTACTTGATGCTGAGCAGCGGTCAATTCATCTCGAACCAGGGCCATTGCGCGAGCTTTGGTGAAGGCGGTGACGGCTATGTGCCGGGCGAGGGGGTGGGCGCAGTCATCCTGAAGCGACTGGCCGATGCGCAGCGCGATGGCGATCACATTTATGGGGTAATCAAAGGCAGTTACCTGAATCACGGTGGCAAGAGTACCGGTTACAGCGTGCCCAATCCACGGGCACAGCAGGCAGCGATCAGCGGCGCGCTGCAGGACGCCGGCGTCGATCCGGCCATCGTCAGCTATATCGAGGCGCATGGCACGGGCACCAAGCTGGGCGATCCGATCGAAATTGCTGGCCTGGCCAACGCGTTGGGAACACGCAAACCGGAGCAGACTTGCTGGTTAGGGTCGGTCAAGTCAAATATTGGTCACTGTGAGGCGGCAGCGGGGATCGCTGGGTTGACCAAGGTGCTGCTCCAGTTGAAACACCGGCAAATTGCGCCGTCGCTGCACTCACAAAAACTCAATCCCTTTATTGACTTTGCGGCAACGCCCTTCGAAGTCAACCAGCAACTGCGAGCGTGGCCGCAACCGTTGCTGAATGGTCAAGCCGTACCGCGGATCGCCGGCATTTCCTCGTTTGGTGCCGGCGGCTCCAACGGCCATTTGATCGTCGCGGAGTACAGTCAAGCTAAGCCCGTGCTTGACGATAGCGGCAAGCCCGAAATGATTCTGCTGTCGGCCCGAGAGCCCGAGCAGCTGCGGCAGATCGCCAGCCGCTTGCTGGCCAGACTCGAGCATTTGCAAGCCACGGATAGCTTGGCGGCCATTGCCTACACGCTCCAAGTGGGCCGGGAAGCGATGGAGCATCGTGCAGCATTCATCACCAGCGGGATGGCAAGCTTGCTCGACGCATTACGTCGCCTGTCAGACGGTGACAGTCGTGGCTGGATTTGTGGCGACGCGAGCACGACCAGCGAGCGGGTTGAACAGTTTAAAACTCGCTTCCAGGGGCAGTGGCGTGAGCAGCTGGTCAGGCTCTTTAAGAACGGTGAACAGCAGCCGTTGCTGCAGTTGTGGAGCGAGGGCCTGTCCATCGACTGGGCTGCGCTATGGACTGCCAGCGGTGAGCAACGCCAGCGGATCAGCTTGCCGAGTTATCCGTTCGCCACTCGCCGTTACTGGGCACCTACGGGAGCTAGACCCGTATCGTCATCGACGCCTATGCAGTTGCACCCGTTAGTGCATCAAAACAGCTCAAGATTTGAGCAACAGCAATTTGTAACTGAATTTAGCGGTGACGAGCCTTGGCTGAAGGATCACAAGGTGAGTGGACGCAAAACCCTACCCGGTGTGGCGTATTTGGAAATGATTCGGGTCGCGGTGATGCATTCGCTGGCCCACGGCAAAGCAGACGCTATGGTGATTGAGCAGCTGCACTGGTTAGCGCCGTTGACGGTTGAGTCCAATCCGCGCCGTATGCAGATCAGCCTGGCGCGCGTGGATGAACGGATTCGTGTCAAATGGTTCACCAACGAGGGCGACTTATCCGTGCTGCATGGCCAGGCCACTGCGATAACCGGCCTGTCGCTTCATGAAGAGCCATTGGATCTGGCGTACTGGCAGGGCCTGAACTGGCGACTGCGGCTTGACAGCGACGAAGTTTATCGTCTCTTTAGTGAGATGGGCATAGATTACGGCGACAGCCATCGCGGGATCCGCCAGTTGATGGTGGCGCAGCGGGGTAGCCGGCGTGATGTGCTGGCGCAGTTGGAACTCGATGGCGCATTGCCCGGCACAGCCGATGACTGGTGGCTGAATCTGGGGATCACTGACAGCGCACTGCAGGCGGCGATCGGCATGTTGTTGCCGCTCGACGGCAGCGTGGCGGATCGGGCGTCGCCTTTAATGCCCTTTGCGCTGGAGCGGGTGGAAATCCTCGCGCCTTGTCGTCAGCGGATGTGGGCGTTGCTGCACAGAGACGACGCAGATAACGCGGCCGGCAAAATCGATATTGATCTTTGCGACGATCAAGGACAAATCTGCGTACGGTTCTTGGGCTTAAGCTCCAGGCAACTGCCTGCAGAGTCAAAACCGCCAAGCGCGGCGCTCGAGCGGGTCGATCCACTTGTCCCCCAGCAGCAGGAAGCGCGCCATCTGCTGGCGCCGATCTGGTCGGTGGTCAACGGTGCGGTCGCTGAGCGGCGTCAACAGCAGGGCGCGGCGCTGATCTTCGGCGCAACCCCGGCGCGGCGCCAGGCGTTGGCCAAGCTGTATCCCGGCGCTGCGTTGGCGCCGAACACGGACGACTCGGAGGCCGGCTACCAGGCCGCACTGAACACCCAATCGAAACTCGCCGAGGTGATTTGGTTGGCGCCAGCCAGCGACGACCATTGTGCCAGCGCGTCGGAACTGGTTGCCGCACAACAGCACGGCGTACTGGCGCTGTTCAGACTGATCAAAGTGCTGCTGAGTTTGGGTTACGGTCGCCAGCCTCTACGTTTGACGTTGGTCACCGAGCAGGCGATTAACACGCTGCCTGGCGAGTCCTGCCGGCCAGCCCATGCTGCAGTGCACGGATTGGCTGGCTCTTTGGCCAAGGAATATCCGCACTGGCGAGTGCAACTCGCGGATCTGCCCAACGAACAGTTGGCTTCTCTGGCCAATGCGCCATTCGATCACGCCGCTTCGGGTGAATTGCTGGCGCTGCGCCACGATCAGTGGTGGTTCCGGAAGCTGGCCCGGGTGACGGTCGATGCGCCGCCTGCAACGCAGCAGCCCGCCTATCGCAACGGCGGCGTCTACCTGGTGATCGGCGGTGCGGGGGGGATCGGCACAGTTTGGAGCCACCATGTCATCAGCCACCATCGCGCTAGGGTGATCTGGATCGGTCGTCGATCGCCGGATCAGCAGCTTAAAGCCAAGCTCGATGAACTGACTGCTGTCAGTCTTCGCCATAATGCCCCGGCGCCTGTTTATTTCCAGGCCGATGCGGCAAACGAGCAGCAACTGGCCGAGGTACGACGACACATTATCGAGCGCTTTGGTGAGATCAACGGTGTGGTGCACTCGGCCATCGTGCTTAAGGACCAAAGCCTAGCCAATATGGATGAACAGACCTTTACCCGTGTGCTAAACGCCAAGGTCGCGACCAGCGTTGCACTGGCTCGGGCTTTCGAGCCAAGCGCCGCTTCGCTGGATTTCGTCCTCTTCTTCTCGTCGATGATGTCCTTTAGCACAGCCGCTGGCCAAAGCAACTATGCTGCCGGCTGCACATTTGCCGATGCCTTTGCCGATCGACTCAGAGCCGATTGGCCTTGCCCGGTCAAAGTGATCAATTGGGGCTATTGGGGCAGTGTCGGCTCGGTGAGTGACGTCCGTTACCGTGACCGGATGAGCGCGCTAGGATTGGGCTCGATCGAGCCGCAGGAAGGCATGCTGGTATTGGAGCAATTGTTGGGCGGCGTGATGAATCAATTGGCGTTGCTGAAAACCCTTCAAAGTGAAGAGATCGACGGCCTCGACAGCTTGGCTGGACTGCTCAGCCATGAGCAAATCAAGCTTTATCCTGATGACCACGGCAGTATGGCGGTGATGCGCAATCGGCTGACGGATAGACTAGCAGCGTTGGCGCCGCCGTTGGGCGCAAGCCAACCCATCTCCGGTGTTTCCGGCACGCTCGAGTGCGTATGACGCAACACCTTGATATCGCAACCATGAAGAGACGGCAGACGCGTTACCACAGGATTGAAGCATGCTAACAGACGCAAATCAGACTACAGCAACGCTGGCCGGTGAGCTTGAAGCGCTGGCGTGCCGCCTACTGGCGAACCAATTGCACAGGCTAGGACTGCATCGCAGCGAAGATTTACGGCGCCTTGCGTCGCAGCACGGTAACGCCACGCCGGATTACTTCTACCTGTGGCTAGCCGAAAGCCTAAAATATGTCGCTGGTGTTGACGTGGGCGACCCCGACGCGTTATGGCAGCAATGGCACGAGCGGCTAGCGAATTGGCGTCAGGACAGTGACTTGGCAGCCAGGGCGCAGTTGCTTGACGCTTGCCTGAAGGACCTGCCCTCTATACTGACCGGCGAGAAGCCGGCGACCAGCGTCATTTTTCCTGGTGGCTCGATGGCGCTGGTGGAAGGAGTCTACAAACACAACAAGATCTCCGATTACTTCAATCGGGTCCTAATCGAAGCGGCGTTGGCCTATGTTGAAAGCCGTCCTAAGGACGCCGAGTCGGTACGCATCCTCGAGATTGGTGCAGGCACCGGTGGTACCACGGCAGGGCTGTTGGCTGCGCTGGCGCCATGGCGGGCACATATCGACGAATATTGCTATACCGATCTGTCCCATGCCTTCCTACAGCATGGCGCCCATGAATTTGGCCGGGATAACCCGTTTTTACAAACCCGGCTGTTCGATGTTTCCCGTCCTTGCATGGAGCAGGGGATTGCGACAGATCATTATCATCTGGTGGTGGCGACCAATGTGCTGCACGCCACACCAGAGATCCGCCAGACTTTGCGCAACGCTAAGGCAGCTTTGCGCAAAGGGGGATTGTTGTTGCTCAATGAAATCAGTGAAGCATCGTTGTTTACCCACCTGAGCTTCGGTCTGCTAGAAGGTTGGTGGCTCTACCAGGATGGTGCATTGCGTATTCCCGGCTGCCCTGGATTGTCGCCGGCTGGCTGGCAGGCGGTGCTGGAGCAAGAGGGGCTGAGTCCGGTGCTGTTTCCCGCTCAGCAGGCCCACGGCCTAGGCCAGCAAATTATCGTTGCCCAGAGTGACGGTATCGTGCGTCAACCTATCGCAAAGGTTGAGCGACCGAGCGCGCGGCCGTCCATCGCCAGCCAGCGTGATGACGATTCCAACCCGACGCAGGATGGCATAGCGTCGGGCAGTTGGCGGCGGCGGGTGAGCGATTACCTTCGAAAACTGGTGGCGTCAACGCTGAAGATTCCGGCAGACAAGATGAGCCTGTCTCGTCCGCTGGAGGACTACGGTCTGGACTCGATCCTAGTGGTCAGGCTGACCAATGCTTTCAATGAGCAGTTCGAGGCTATTGACAGTGCGTTGTTCTTTGAAATGCCAACCTTGGCGGCGCTGACTGAATATTTTATTCAGCATCGGCAAGACGAGCTTAAAGCTTTATTGGGACAGCCCAAGGTTGAGCCGAACAAGGGGGCAGCCGCCGTTGACCAGCAAGGGTCGCAGGCCAATGCCCAGCCGGCGTTGGAGGTCAATGGCACGCCAGAGATCGATCACGTGCCGGCGACGGTTGAATTGGCCGGGCGGGACGGCAAGAACAAGATTGCGATTATCGGTCTCGACGGCCGTTATCCCGGCGCAGAGTCGATGACTGCATTTTGGCGTAACCTGGCCGGCGGCCATTGCGCGATCGATGAAATTCCGGCCGACCGTTGGGACTGGCGCCGTTATTTTGACCCGGAAAAGGGAAAGGCCGGCCACCTCTATACCCGCTGGGGCGGTTTCCTGAAGGGCGTTGATCAGTTTGATCCGGCGTTTTTCCGCATCTCCCGCCGCGAAGCTGAGCGGATGGATCCGCAAGAGCGGCTTTTCCTTGAAGTGGCCTACCACAGTATTGAAGACGCGGGTTACAACCCGGCAACGCTGTATCAACAGGGCGAGGTGGGGGTTTTTGTTGGGGTCATGAATGGCAGCTATAACCCCATTAGCAACTATTGGTCGATTGCCAATCGGGTGTCCTATCAGCTGAATTTGCAGGGACCGAGTTTTGTGGTCGACAGCGCCTGCTCGTCATCGCTGACGGCGATTCATCTGGCGCTTGAAAGCTTGGCTAATGGCAGCTGCGAGATGGCGATTGCAGGCGGCATCAACTTGATCGTCAATCCGCACCACTATCTCAACCTGTGCGAGATGATGATGCTGTCACCAGGCGAACGATGCAGTGCCTTTGGCGATGACGCCGACGGTTTTGTCGATAGTGAAGGGGTGGGCGCGGTGGTGCTCAAGCCGCTGGACAAGGCAGTTGCCGATGGTGACCCGATCTATGGGGTGATTCGTGGCAGCGCGATTAACGCTGGCGGCAAAACCAACGGCTATACCGTGCCCAGCGCCGGTGCCCAACAGCGTGTATTAGAAAAAGCGCTGTCGCGCTCAGCGATCGACGCCAGCCGGATTAGTTATATCGAGGCCCATGGTACCGGCACCGCACTGGGCGATCCGATTGAGATCAGCGGCTTGAGCCGAGCCTTTGACAATTGCAACGGCGTGGCCAGTCAGGGTTGTGCCATTGGTTCAGTCAAGAGCAATATTGGCCATTGTGAAAGCGCAGCGGGTATTGCTGGGCTAAGCAAGGTGCTGCTGCAATTCAAGCATCGCCAACTGGTGCCGTCGTTGCACGCCGAGCAGCTCAATCCCAAAATTCATTTTGAAGGTACGCCATTTCGCGTGCAGCGGCAGTTGACGCCGTGGCCAGCCAACGGCGACACGCGGATCGCGGCGATTTCGTCTTTTGGGGCGGGTGGGGCTAACGCCTCACTGATTGTGGAAGAATATATTGGTGCGGTAGACCAACGACCCGCCGCAGCCGGTCCCTGGTTGATCCTGCTGTCGGCTCGCGATCAACAGCGCCTAGCTGAGTCGGTGTCCCGATTGCAGGCTTACCTTGACAGTGAAGACGGTCACCAGGTTCAGATAGCCGATTTGGCCTATACGCTACAAGTGGGGCGAGAAGCGATGGACGTGCGGCTAGCGCTCATCGTTGACACCCTCCCAGATCTGCGGCGCCGTCTGACACGGTGGCTCAACGGCGAGCCGATCGACGATGCGTTCCACGGTCATGTCGATCCGTTTGACGAGGCGCTCGAGGCGCAGCGATCCGACGCTGAATCGCAAAAGCAAATCGGCCGTTGGCTGGAGCAACGCGAGTTGGCCGAACTGGCGGCGTTATGGGTGCGTGGCGGCGTAATCGACTGGCATCGGCTCTATCTTGATCGTGCTTATCGGCAGCCGATGCGGGTGAACTTGCCCGGTTATCCGTTCGCCAAAAACCGTTACTGGATGCCCTCACTGGCGCACCCCACCCCGTGTCATGGCGAGGCTGACGTCCAGCAGGCAGAGTCGTTGCCGTTGCTCGATCGTGAGGTGCTGGCCGACAGCGATTTATCCCATTGCTGTTATCTGCCGCGCTGGCAGCCGCAAGCGGCGGCCGAGCGGGCCATGTTGGCAGGCCCTGGGGCGATTGTGCTCGTGGCGGCGGAGCAACGCGGCGCGGCGACCGGGCTGCTGCTAGCGGCACTGGCTGATCATTATCGCGATAGCCGCACGGTGGTGCAGATCGACTGCGGGACGGGCGCGACTGCCGAGTTGGCGGCGGGTCGCTGGCGTTGTGGCGACGAGGATCCGCAAGGTTTTGCGCGGATCCTCGCGGAGGTCGGCAAGGTGGCGCAGATGATCGTGATTGGCGCGGAAGCTAAGCGCGACGTCACGCCGCTGATGCTAGCCGACAGTGTGCAACACAACGAATTGCCACTGCTTAGATTGTTTAAGGCGTTGCAGCACCATTTAGCCGCCAGCGCGTGGATAGATTGTTTCTTGTTGTCGCTGGACCGTTACCCATTTGCCGGTGAACAGCGCGTGGGCAATCCGCTGGGGGCGGGCATGGCCGGGCTGGGTTATGCGATGGCTCAGAGTGATCACCGGGTGCAACTTCGCAACCTAGATATCTGCTCCGTGGAGTTAGATACGCTAGAGGGTCGGCAGCGGTTGCTGGCGCAAATCTTCGCTGAACCCGCTTCAGAGCGGGGAGAGCTGGTTAAGTTCAGCCGAGGCGAGCGTTTTGTTCAACAGTTGACGCCATTGGCCTTGCCCGTGAGCGGTAACAGCCGTTCAGCGCTAAAGCGTCAGGGGGTCTATGTCATTCTGGGCGGCAGCGGTGTCATCGGCCAGGTGATAAGTCGCCAGCTGATCGAGCATTATCAGGCGAGCGTGATTTGGCTGGGGCGCAAGGCTGCTGACAGCCGCGAGGTGCAGCAAAGTGTGACGGCGGCCTCTTTTCATGGCCGGGTCGACTATATTCAGGCCGACGCGACGGATCTGTCGCAGCTGCAGCAGGCCGTGGCGCAGATCAAGCAACGCTATGGGCGGATCAATGGCGCCATATTCTCCGGCATGGTCTTTGACTTTGAGAACAGCATCCAACAGACCTCGGAAGCGCAATTTAGGCAAATTCTTGAAATTAAGAGCCGCGGCAGCATCCATTTTTATCAGGCATTTGCCGAGCAGCCACTCGATTTCCTCTGTTATTTTTCTTCCGGCCAGGGTTTTGCGTTCTCCGGTGCGGCCAAATTGTCGGCTTATGCGTGCGGCATCACCTTTGCCGATGCCTTTGCCGACGCGATCCGCCCGGCGGCGGCTTTCCCAGTCGGCGTGATCAACTGGGGGTTTTGGCGCGCGTCGCTGCAACCGCAGGCGATCAGCCAACACATGGATGCCCTTGACGATGACGAAGGGTTTGCTTGCTTCAGCCGCTTTGTCGCCAACCTGGCTGGCGGCTCGCTGCCTCGGTTGTTGTGTATCAAGGCTTCAACGGCGGTGCGTCAGTTGATGGCCGTGCCGCAGGGGCGCCAGTACAAGCTGGATCCACTTGCCGTGCCAGCGCCACCCGCGCAGAGCGTCGAGCTGGAGCCCGCCGAGCTAGCCAGGCTGCAGCACATCTTTGATCCTCGGATGCTGGACCAGTCGATTGCCGTATTGCTGTTGATCCAGTTGCAGACGCTGGGGATTTTCACCGCGCCAGGACAGCAAAGTGCTGAAGCCTGGCGACAGCAGGCAGGGATCAGCGACAGGTATCGCCGCTGGTGGCAGGAGTGCTTGGCGATCCTGGTAGAGCATGGCTATCTACAGCAGCAGGGCGAGGCCTTTGGCCTGGCGGTACACATTGCCCAAGAGCGCCATGCCGCGATCTGGGCGGCGTGGCGGGAGCAGCGCGATCGCTATCTGGAAGACCGTGACCGTCGCGTTCAGGTGGCTTTGATCGATGATTGCCTGCAACAGCTACCGCACATTCTCATTGGGCAGATTCAGCCCACGGATCTGTTGTTCCCCGATGGTTCGATGGCCAAGGTCGAAGGGATTTACAAACAGAATACGCTGTCGGACTTTTTCAATGATCAATTAGCGGCGGTGGTAACCGATGAGGTGCGCCGCCGGGTCGAGGTGGAGCCTCAGCGGCCAGTGCGAATCCTTGAAATCGGCGCTGGCACGGGTGGCTCCACTGCAAGGCTGCTGCCCGCGCTGCAGCCGTTGGCTGGGCAAATCGGTGAATATTGCTATACCGATATCTCCCGGGCGTTCTTACAGCATGGCCAGAGCTGTTTTGCGGCTGATTACCCTTATTTCACCACCCGGATTTTAGATATCAGTCAAGCTTTTGACGATAGCAACCCTGCCGCTGTCGGTTACGACATCGTCATTGCCACCAACGTGCTGCATGCGACAGCCAATATGCGTCGCACGCTAGCCCACGCCAAGGCGATGCTACGCGGTGGTGGTCTGCTGGCGTTGAACGAGCTGAACCGCAAGACCACAGCGGCGACCGTGACTTTCGGCCTTCTCGACGGCTGGTGGCTGTATGAAGACGAATCACTTCGGATCCCCGGTTCACCGTTATTGGCCGATGACAGCTGGACTGCGCTGCTGTGCAGTGAAGGCTTCAAGCAAGTCAGCCTGCGAATCAACCACGGGGTCACGCTAGGCCAACAAATCATCACCGCCCATAGTGACGGGTTAGTCCTGCAAGACATCGGACAATCCTCCCCAGCCACGTCGGCGCGCCAACCGGAAAACAACGACTCAATGTTAAACGAGCACCCTACAAGCAAGGCCGGACAATGCGAAGATATGGCCGGCAAACTGCAGCAATTAATCATCGATTCTTTAGCCAAGACGCTTAAGGCTGACGCACAGAGCATTGCGCTACGCACGCCGTTTTCCGACTATGGCGTGGATTCGATCCTGGGGGTGGGCTTTGTCAAGCATTTGAGCCAGCAACTGGGCATCAAGCTTAATAGCGCGATCCTGTTTGAACAGGCCACGGTGGCTAAGCTGCGGGACTATTTGCAAAACACGTATGGCGAGCAAATCAAACAGGCGCTGGCTGAACCGATTGACGCCCGTCCTGCCGCAGCCGTAGCCAACGACACCTCGAAGACACCGCCGCCGGCAGTCGCTGCCGCGGCAGCGACGATGAGTCCAGTCATGGCCGTTGCGCTGGGTGGTGCAGGTCGGCCGACGGCTATCGACGCAGCCCCGAGCGACCAATCGTTGGTGAGCCCGGCCGCTAGCGGGCGGATTGCGGTGATTGGCATGTCCGGACAGTTCCCGGGCGCTGATCATGTCGATGAGCTGTGGGATAACTTGCTGGCCGGACACAATAGCGTGCAAGAGCTGCCGCAGCATTATCTCGATCCTCGTGCCTACAGTGCCGATAAGCAGCCCGGCAAGAGTTACTGCAAATGGGCAGGGATACTGAAGAACCGTGACTGCTTCGATCCCCTGTTTTTCAACCTCACGCCTCATGAAGCGGAGTCGATGACTCCGCACCAGCGGCTGGTGATGCAGGAAAGCTGGAAAGCGCTTGAGGACGCGGGCTATAACCCGATGACGCTGGCGGGTCGTGCGGTCAGCGTCTATGTTGGTGCGGAGCCCGGTGGCTATCATCACGACTCCTTTACCGGGGGCTCCGAGGCGATCGTGGCTTCTCGACTGTCTTACTTCCTCGACCTGAAAGGGCCGGCGATGGTCGTCAACACCGGTTGCTCTTCGTCTGCCGTGGCGATCCACCAGGCTTGCGAAAGCCTGCGTCATGCAGAAAGCAATATGGCACTAGCCGGCGGTGTGTACGCGCTGCTGGATCAGCGGGGATTGATCAGCCTGTCGGCGATCGATATGCTCAGCCCCAGCGGCCAATGTCACGCGTTCGACGCGGCAGCCGATGGCACGGTGATCTCCGAAGGTGTCGGCATGGTGGTGCTAAAAAGGCTGGAAGATGCCGAGGCCGACGGCGATCCGATTTATGGTGTCATTGAAGCGTCGGCAGTGAACCAGGACGGGTCCAGCAACGGCATTACCGCGCCAAACGGTGATGCCCAGGAACAGTTGATCCGCGATACCTATCGTAAGTTTGCCATCGACCCCTCGCAGATTAGCTATGTCGAGGCCCATGGCACCGGCACCCGGCTCGGTGATCCGGTCGAAGCCAACGCATTGATCCGCGCGTTCCGTCAGTTCACCGATGCCCGCGGATATTGTGTGTTGGGCAGCGCCAAAGCTAACCTCGGCCACGCGGCTGCGGGTGCCGGGGTAATCGGCTTAATCAAGATTCTACTGTCGATGCGGCATCGCAAGCTGCCGGCGATGCCTGGCTTCGAACGGCTTAACCCGTTGATTGAACTGGAGGGCTCGCCGTTTTATATCAACCACCAAGCGATTGACTGGCAGCCTACGGGCGGCAAACGGCTGCTGTCGGCGCTGAACGCTTTTGGCCATAGTGGCACCAATGCCCACTTGGTCATCGGTGAATACCAAGCGAGACAAGTCGTTGACTTGTGTCCGGCGCCACCGACAGTGAGCCGGATTTTCCCCTTGTCAGCCAAAACCGCGGAAAGCCTGCAGGACAATGCCCGGGCACTGGCGCGCTGGCTGGACAACAGCGCGTCGTCGCAGCCGGGGCTGCTGGCCAATATGGCCTTTACCTTACAGACGGCTAGAGAGCCTATGCGGGTGCGCGCGGCGGTGGTGACCGACAATTTTTCGGACCTGCAAGCCCAACTGGCACGGCTAGCCAATGGCGACTCGCCAGTATCGTCGGCCGACGAAGCTGGGCGACTGGCCACCGAATGGGTCGGCGGAGCCGAGATCGACTGGGCGACGCGGTGGCCGGCCGGATCGGCAAAGCGCCTGAATCTGCCGAGTTACCAGTTTGCCAAGGAGCGTTACTGGGTCGATCAGACCGCACAGTCGGCCATCGCCGCGCACAGCGCGATTGAAGCGCCGAATGCAACGAGTGAATCAACGGGCGATGACCTGCCGCAGTCTGCTACGGGTTTGTTCCTCGCACGGCCTGTTTGGCAGGAGCCTGTCGGCGGAAACGCGCATGCTCATGATGGAGCCGGCCAGCGCTTGCTGTTTTTGGTTGGGTTCAGCAGTGAGCAGGTGGCGCAATGGCAATCCTTGTCTGCCGCTGCAGCAGGTGCGCTCAGCTGTGAGGTCCTGGCTTCTAACAAGCGCACGCCGGCAGCGCGTTACCAGGAGTTGGCGATTGCACTGTTACTGCGTCTACAAAAATTGAGTGGCCGGGTGCATATCGAATTGGCCATTGCCGAGCACGAGCCGGACAGTTTGCTTTACGCGGGTCTCGATGGCCTACTAAAAACGGCTTGTCTGGAGCAGCCCACACTCAGCGCGCGTTGCTTGTTAGTCGAGGTTGAGGCCAGCCAGCCATTGCCAGCACTACAACTGAATGAGCTAACGGTGATGCTCTCTGAGACGCACCGCAGCGGCAGTTCGGTATTGCAACGAAGTGGCGCTGACGGTGGCCGCCTGGAGCTGCAATGGCAGGAGTTGGCTGACGATGTCGCTGCGGGCCAACCGATACACAGGCATGGCGCGACGGCAGGCTGGAAAGATCGAGGCGTCTACCTGATTACCGGCGGCGCGGGTGGCCTGGGGCTGATCTTTGCTAAGGCGATCGCTGAACAATGCCGTGAGGCGACGGTGATCCTGATCGGTCGCTCGGCTCTTGACCACCAGCAGCAGGCGCGTCTGCAGCAAGTGCGCGACGCCGGCGCCCAAGTCAGCTACCACCGGGTCGATCTGACCGATGCCCAAGCGCTTGAGCAGCTAATGGATGAGATCTGCGCCAAACATGGCGGCCTCAACGGCGTGCTGCATAGCGCAGGCGTCAATCGAGATCGGCTACTCGCACGCAAGTCTCCCCAGGACATTGCCGAGGTGTTTGCTGCTAAGGTCATTGGCACCGAACTGCTGGATCGAGCTTGCCGCCGGCTTTACCTAGACTTTTTTGTCTTGTTTTCATCGTGCTCGGCTGTGCTAGGCAGCGTGGGGCAGGCTGACTATGCCGCGGCCAATGCATTCATGGACCACTTTGCCAGCTTGCGCAACAGGCGGGTGGAGCAGGGCCAGCGATTTGGCCATACAATGTCAATCAATTACCCGCTGTGGCGGGACGGTGGCATGCAGATCAGTGCTGCCGATCGGGCAGATATTCGCCGCAAGACCGGGATGGCACCGATGCAGTCGGTCCATGGTGTCAACGCATTACAACTGGGACTGAATGCCGCTCTGGAACGGCTCTTAATCATTGAAGGCGATCTGTCGCAGATCCGCGGTCATTTCACCGCCGCGTCAGGCGCTGAAGAGTTGGCCGCGGTGCTAGCTGCGGCGGGCAGTGGCGTGCAAGACCCGGTGACGTTGGCCGATGCCGCTGTAGACCGTGAGCGGTTGATCGCGACCACGCTTGAGCGACTTAAGGCCGTGTTTTGTGAAGTTACCAAGCTGCCGCCCGCGCGTGTTGAGTCCGACGCGCTGCTGGAGCAGTACGGCATCGACTCGATCATGATTACCCGGCTCAACAAGGCGCTGGAAGACGCTTTCTCCCGGATGACATCGCTGCAGCCGGCGGAGCGTCAACTGTCGAAAACGCTGTTTTTCGAATACCACAGCTTGGACAAGTTGACCGGCTATTTGGTGGAGCGGCATCATCGCGCTTGCTTGTTGTGGAGCGGCTTGGTAGAAGTGGAAAGCGGCGGGCGAGTGCCGAGTCAGGCTTTGAGCCAAGGTGAGGCAGGGCTCGCCAAGCTGGAAACGACGGTCGCTGAGCGCAGGGTAACGGCGGCTGAGCCGGTGGTGGCAGCTGCGGTTGAGCCCATCGCGGTGATCGGAATGAGTGGTCGCTATCCTCAAGCCGACAACCTCGACGAGTATTGGCGCAACCTCAAGGAAGGGCGCGATTGCATCAGCGAAATTCCGGCGAATCGTTGGCCGCTGCAGGACTTTTATGTTGACTCAGTGCAGCAGGCGCTGAAGCAGGGCCGTAGCTACAGTAAGTGGGGTGGCTTTGTTGAGGGTTTTGCCGATTTTGATCCACTGTTTTTTAATATCTCGCCTCGTGAGGCGGTCAACATGGATCCGCAGGAACGGCTGTTCCTGCAATCCTGCTGGCAGGCGCTGGAAGACGCCGGCATCACCAAGGCGGATCTGGTTGAACACTACCAAGGCAATGTCGGTGTCTTTGCCGGTATCACCAAAACCGGATACGGCCTCTATGGGCCGGCGTTGCGTGAACAAGGTCATCTGATATTCCCGCGCACATCGTTTAGCTCAACAGCCAACCGGGTCTCCTATGTCCTGGGTCTAAACGGGCCGAGTGAACCGGTGGATACCATGTGTTCGTCGTCTTTGACCGCGCTGCACCGGGCCTGCGAAAGCCTGCGTCGCGGTGAGTGTCGAATGGCGTTCGCCGGTGGCGTCAACCTCTATTTGCATCCGTCCAACTATGTTGAGTTATGTGCCGGCCAAATGCTGTCCAAAGACGGTTGCTGCCGCAGCTTTGGCGAAGGCGGTAACGGTTTCGTACCCGGCGAGGGTGTCGGCGTTCTGTTGTTGAAGCCACTGTCGCAGGCGTTAGCGGACAGGGACAACATCCATGCAATCATCCGCGCCACGGCGGTCAACCATGGTGGTAAAACCAACGGTTACACTGTGCCTAATCCTCAGGCTCAAGCCAAAGTGATCCGCCTGGCGATCGAGCAAGCCGGGCTGCACGCAAGCCAGATTAGCTATATCGAGGCCCATGGCACGGGCACGGAACTAGGCGATCCGATCGAGGTGAGCGGGCTGAGCCAAGCTTTTGCGATGGACGGCGTCGATCTGGGTCGTTGCGCGCTGGGCTCAGTGAAATCGAATATTGGCCATTTAGAAGGCGCGGCCGGCATCGCTGGCGTCAGCAAGGTGATTCTTCAGCTCAAGCACAAGCAGATTGCGCCAAGCCTGCATGCCGCCAAGCTCAATCCCAACTTGACATTGGATACCACGCCGTTTTACTTGCAACAGGCGTTGGGCGACTGGCAGCCAGCAGCGGAAGGACCGCGCATTGCCGGTGTCTCATCCTTTGGTGCCGGCGGCGCGAATGCGCATGTGTTGCTGCAGGAGTACAACGAATACCGCGAACTGCCAAACCATCGTGGCGCTGAGGTGATTCTATTGTCGGCCCGAGACGGCGAGCGCCTGCACGACTATGCCAAGGCGTTGCTAACTTATATTGAAGCCCGGCCGTCTATGTCGGAGGCTGACTTGGCCAACCTGGCCTATACGCTGCAAACCGGCCGGGAGATGATGGCGACGCGGCTTGGCCTGGTGGCTGAGACGCCCGTTGCGCTAGCGATGAAGCTGCGGGTGTTTATCGACAGCGGCGGCCAGGCAGGTGACGGCATCTATGTGGGCGACGTTAAGCGCGAACGGTTAGCCACTCAAGCCGATGATGATTGGGCTCCGGTTATCCGCCGCTGGGCTGCTAGCGGTAAGTTCGACAAACTGCTGCAATTATGGGTGGACGGCGAGGTGATCGACTGGTCGCTGCTGCATGCTGAACGCCCGGGCCCGCGGCCCTACCGGATTAGCGTGCCGGTTTACCCGTTTGCCCGCGAAACCTTCTGGTTGCCCCATAGCGAGCCGTCTGCCCGAGCGCCTATCGCCAGTGACGAGCGCGCAGTTGCCAAGGTAACCCCAGTCCCGGCCCAACCCGCCAGCGCGATCGAGACGGTGGCTGCGTCGGTGGCGTCAACCGTTTGTGATCGACTGAGCTATGTAGCGCGCTGGCAGGCCGATGGGCGACACGATCAGCCACTGATCAGCGAGCACCGTTGCGTCTTGATTGTCGCCGATGCATCGGCCGCGGTCGCTGCCGAAGCGATCGCGAGCCAGTACCTCGCCAGCGCAGATTTTGTTGACGGCGGCGGCAAGGTCATCCGATTGGAGCCGGGACAGCTCAACCGTTTGGTGGGCACGGATCACTGGTTGTTGGATGTGGCAGATCCGCAAGCACTGGATTGTTGTCTCGGTGGCTATCCAGCGATCGATTGTTTTTATTTTATCGGCGGCTCAGGCGAGGCAACCGATTGGCAGGCGCTGCTCGACAGCCCGCGATACAACGAGATTGTGTTGCTCCGGTTGATCAAGTGGCTCAAGCAACATGGCGGTCGTCAAACGATTGATAGCTATATCATTAGCCAAAACAACTTTGGCATGGCTGGTGAGCCAGTCAACGCCTTTGGCGGCGGTTTGACCGGCATGGCTTATGCCATTGCCCAGGGCGAGCATCGATTCCGGGTGCGTCATCTCGATGTTGATAGTCGTGAGCTGGCCGACAGCCGGAGCCTGCCGCAATGGGTGCGTCAGTTGCAAAGTGAGCGTGGGCTGGCGCGGGGTGATGTGTTGTGCTTGCGTGCAGGCCAGCGCTATCGCCGTCGCATCTTCAGCTTGGCCTGGCAGGCCCAGCAGCCGGTGCGGGCCAACACAGATTTTGTTACCCCGGCGCTCAAGCGCGGCGGCGTTTACGTGATCCTCGGCGGTAGCGGTACAGTGGGCGGGATTATCAGCCGCTACCTGCTTGCCGACTACCAAGCCAACGTCATTTGGCTCGGGCGCAGTGGGGTGGATGATCCCAAGGTGCGACGGCGACTGGATCGCTGCTTGAGCAGTGTCGGTAGTGCGGTCGATCCAGCGCAGTTGGCGTACCTGCAAGCTGACGCCAACGATCTGGCATCGCTGCAGCGCGCTGTAGCGCAGATCAAGCAGCGTCACAGCACGATCAACGGAGCGATTTTCTCTGGTGTGGTGTTCAACCATGAAGAGGCCCTGACCCGGATGCCAGAGGCGCAGTTCCACGAGATTTTGGACGTGAAAAGCCGTGGTGGCATTGAGTTCTACCGGGCGTTTGCCAATGAACCGTTAGATTTCATGTGCTACTTCTCGTCGGGGCAGAGCTTTGCCTTCTCCGGCGCCGCTAAATTGGGCGCTTATGCTGCCGGAATCACCTTCTGCGACAGCCTGGTACGTAGCCTGCGACATCATGCCGCTTTTCCGGTAGGCGCAATCAACTGGGGATTTTGGCTTTCGTCGCTCACGGAGCAACAGGCGGTTGACCCGTCGGCGCAACCGATGAGCCGCCACGCCGGTGCATTGGAGGATCGCGACGGCTTTGAATGTTTCGCCCGCTTCGTTCAGGCACTGAGTCGGGGCCAACTCGATCACGTTATCTGCATGGCGGCTTCAGCACCCGTGCAGCAACTCATGCAGTTGCAACCGGAGCCCATCGTGCTCGCAGACGGCGGTGACCATAAGCCGATCGATGGCTTTGAGCGCTACCGCGTTGCCGCTGCACCGCTGCTGGCTGCCCATGACCCCATGCCTTTTGACGAGGCGATGGCCGGCATGACGTTTGTCCAGCTGTGCCGCATGGGACTGTTTGGGCAGCCGGGATGCTTTGAAGACAGCGAAGTGATGCGCCGTCAGGCTGGCATTGGCGACCACTATCGTCGCTGGTGGTCAACCTGTATCGATCTGCTGCAACAGCATGGGCTGGTGTTGCGCCGTGGCGCGCAGATTTGCGCCAATGACAAGGCGTCTTCTCAGCTACAACGACTGGCTGAGCGCTGGCGCCAACTCAGTGGCGAGTTGAGGGCTTCTGCTCAACGCAAGGCCCAGGTTGAGCTGGTTGACGCTTGCTTGCAACAGCTTCCGGCGATACTCAGTGGCCGAGTCCAGGCAACCGATGTCATTTTCCCCAAGTCATCGATGGAGAAGGTCGAAGGGGTCTATCGCAACAATGCGTTGTCTGACTACTTCAACCAGGTGGTCGCTGGCGTGGTTCAGCAGCACATCGAAGCGCTACTGGCCAAGGATCCTCAATGTCGGATCCGGATCCTGGAGATTGGCGCTGGCACCGGGGGTACCACGTCAATCGTGCTGCCGGCGCTGCAACCCTGGCGTGAGCATATCGCCGAATACTGCTACACCGATATGTCCAAGGCATTTTTGATGTACGCCAAAAAAACGTACGGTCCGGCTCATCCTTTCCTCACTTACCAGCTGTGGAATGTCGAGCAGTCGCCGGAAAGCCAGGGACTGACGCTAGGTCACTACGATATTGTGATCGCGGCCAACGTGCTGCATGCCACTGGCAGAATTCACCGCACCCTAAGTCACGCCAACGCGGTATTGCGTCGCGGCGGGATCCTAGTGATGAACGAGATCAGCGACAGATCGCTGTTCTCCCACCTCACTTTCGGCTTGCTCAAGGGCTGGTGGCTGTACGAAGATCCTGAGCTGAGAATTCCCGGCACGCCGGCGCTTTATCCAAAAAGCTGGGCCAGTGTGTTGGGCGAGACCGGGTTCTGCGACGTGGCCTTTCCGGCACAGTGCGCCCATTGCCTCGGCCAGCAGATTATC
Source organism: Mycetohabitans sp. B2 (assembly GCF_021733735.1). Taxonomy (NCBI): domain Bacteria; kingdom Pseudomonadati; phylum Pseudomonadota; class Betaproteobacteria; order Burkholderiales; family Burkholderiaceae; genus Mycetohabitans; species Mycetohabitans sp. B2. The sequence continues at coordinate 135,757 of NZ_JAHKSP010000034.1, read as the reverse complement.
GTCGCTCAGAGCGAAGGTCACGCGTGTGCGGCCCCAGCGGATCGCCCAGCGCAGGCGCACCGCAGTCCTGGAATTCAGGCTAGTGACGTTCAGGAGCGCAGCGCTGGCGTGGTCGGAAACGGCGACAGTCGCGATGCACTGACCGCAGTGGCGCTCAACGGCCTGGCCAAAACGCTGCAGCTAGAGCCCGAGCGGATCATGACGGATCAACCGTTTGCCGATTACGGCATCGATTCCATTCTTGGCGTCAGCTTTGTCGGCGATCTGGGTGAAGCGCTCGGTATAGAGCTGAATACCGCATTGCTCTTTGATTACCCGACGCTGGATAGCCTGGTTGACTACCTGCTTGGCCAATACCCAGCGGAAAGCGCCCGGTTGGCTGGCGGACAGCGTGGCGATGTTGAGTCTGCCAATGGCCTTGGGTCGGCGCACACGCCTGAGCCGGTTTCGGCGCATACGCCTGAGCTGGTTTTGGCGCCCACGCTTGATCCGGTTGTTACCGCTCAGGTGAATGGTGCCTCCCAAGAAGCTGCCGCCGCGCTGGTGGTGCAAGGGTTGGCTAGCGCGTTGCAGCTCGACGCGGCGCAGATCGATAACGAGCAGCCGTTTTCTGATTATGGCCTTGACTCCATTCTCGGTGCGAGCTTGGTGGACCACCTGAATGAAGCACTCGGCATCGAGCTGAGCGCGGCGATACTGTTCGACTATCCCACCGTGACGACGTTGTCCACGTACCTGGTCGATCATCATCGCGCAGAGCTGGCCACTTGGCTAAACGGCGTCCATCAAGCCGGCTCGGCAGCGCATGGCGCCCCCAAGCCATACCGTCAGTTTGAGCCACCGCATCCGCTCGACCATCAACTCGAAAAACAATTTCTATCCGGTGAATTATCCATCGATTCTTTGCTTAATTTAGTAAGTATTGGTACCGTAGAACGTGACGCTGTTGAAAACCGCTGTACAGCGTAGGCACTTGCCGGGAAACGACATAATGAGCAGCCAAGAATTTCAGTCCATCATTGCCGGACTTCAAAATCGCCAGATCACCGTGGCCGAGGCCAAACAGCGTTTGCAACGACTGAAAGCCGCGAGCGCTACACTAGGGACAGAGCAGACCGAAGCAGCGGATAAAGCCGTGTCTGGCACGGGGCGGGCGCAGGAGCCTGTTGAAATCGCAGTCATCGGCATGGCGGGACAGTTTCCCGCGGCTGACAACGTTGAGCGCTTTTGGCGTAACCTTAGCACTGGCGTCGATGGCATCGTTGAATTGGGCGAGCGTTATCTGGACGCCCGGCGCAGCTATTCGTCGCAGCGCCAGCCCGGTAAGACCTATTGCAAATGGGGAGGCGTGCTCGAGCAGCGGGATGACTTTGATCCGTTGTTCTTCAATATTTCGCCCCGTGACGCGGAATCGATGAATCCGCATCAAAGGCTGATCCTGCAGGAAAGCTGGAAGGCGTTGGAAGATGCGGGCTATAACCCCAAAAGTTTTCGGAATCAGGCGGTGGGGATTTTTGTCGGCGCCGAGCCGACGGGTTATTTCCATGAAACGTTTATCGGCGCCTCCGATGCCATCATCGCGTCACGACTGTCCTATTTTCTCGACTTCAAAGGGCCGGCGCTAGTCGTCAATACCGGCTGTTCATCCTCGGCTGTGGCCATCCACCTGGCCTGTGAAAACCTGCGCAACCGTGAGACGGATCTGGCGTTGGCCGGCGGGGTTTTTGCTACGCTTGGCGAGCCCAGCCTGATCAGCTTGTCGCAGATGGATATGTTGTCGCCCACTGGGCGCTGCCACACCTTCGATAGCCGCAGCGATGGCATCGTATTGTCGGAAGCGGTCGGCATGGTGACCCTCAAACGCTTACCGGAAGCGATAGCGGACGGCGATCCGATCTATGGGGTGATCTGTGCTTCGGGCATGAACCAGGACGGTGCCAGTAACGGTATTACCGCACCGAGCGGCCAGGCTCAGGAGCGGCTGATCAGCGAACTGTATCGGCGTTTTGGTATTGATCCGAGGCAGATTAGCTATGTCGAAGCCCATGGCACCGGCACGCCGCTCGGCGATCCGGTGGAGGTCAACGCGCTGGCCCGGGCCTTTCGACAGTTCACCGCTGATACCGGCTACTGTACGTTAGGTAGCGCCAAGGCCCATATCGGTCACACTTCGGCGGCTGCGGGTGTCGTCAGCTTGATCAAAATCCTACTGTCAATGAAATACCGGCAGTTGCCGGGTTTATTGAACTTTGAACAACTGAACCCACGGATAGCATTAGCAGACTCGGCGTTCACTATTCATCGCGAGTTGAAAGACTGGCCAGTCGGTGACAGCGGGCTGCGGATGGCGGCGCTTAATTCCTTTGGCCACAGCGGCACCAATGTGCACATCGTGGTCCGTGAGGCAGTTGAAGTGGCCGCTGCGACCTGTGCCGAGGTGTCACGGCCGAGGCTCTTGCCACTATCGGCACGCACCGCCGATAGCCTCAAGCATTATGCTTGTCGAGTGCGCGAAGCATTGGCCGATCCGGCGGTTCGGCTTGCGGATCTCGCTTATACCCTGCAAACGGGCCGGCTGGCGCAAGATCATCGGTTGATTTTTCTATGCACCGACAAAGCCCAACTGACACAGCAGCTCAATGACTGGCTGGACGGCCGTGCATCTGAGCACGCATGGCACGGGCAGATTGGCACAGGCGAGCATTCGGCTATCGAACTGCCGTCTACCGACGATCACGCTGACTTACAACGCCTGGCTAAAGCTTGGGTGGCGGGCGGCCATATCGATTGGAACGCGTTTAACCGTCGCTATAATGCCGACGCCCGACGTATTCACGCTCCGGTTTATCCCTTTGCCCGGCAGGATTTCTGGATACCGCCTGCCCGTCGGGGTACGGCGGGAGGTGATGTTGGTGCGGCACCCAGTTTAAGCGTGGGTCGCCTGCATCCGTTCCTGACGCAAAATACTTCAGATCTGCTAAGCCAGCGCTTTACCACCGTGTTTGATGGCGAAGAATTTTTCCTCAAGCAGCATGTGGTGGGTGGAAAGCAGATCTTCCCCGGCGTCGGTCATCTGGAAATGGCCCGAGCCGCGGTGGCGATGGCTGCCAACGGCTTGGCGGGAACAGCGCAGCAGCCGGTATTGAGCGATGTTGTCTGGTTGCGGCCGTTAATCATCGACGGCCAAGCACGGCAAATTGACGTGGCGTTGACGCTGGAAGAGGACAATCAGATCCGCTTCGAGATCACCAGCCGCGATTATGACCCGCCTTCAGGCCTTGTTTCGGGTGAACCCGTGCTGCACAGCCAGGGCTTGGCCAGTTTTGTTGAGCCTGCTGCGCAGCGCCAAGTTGATTTGGCGGCTTTGAAGGCTAGGATGGACGGCGGCCAGCTAAGCGCTGAGCAATGCTACCAAGCTTATCGGGCGATGACATTTGAGCATGGCCCAGCTTACCAGGGCCTGCAATCGGTCGCGCTGGGACGGGCGGAGGTATTGGCGGAGCTTGCGTTGCCGTCCTGCCAACATGACAGCCTGAATGACTACCTGCTGCATCCGTCACTGATGGACTCGGCGCTCCAAGCGGCGATTGCGCTGAGTATCGGCGCTGACGTCGTGCTTCCCGAAGGCGATCGGGGCAGTCTGCCGCCGGCGACGCGGCCGGCATTGCCCTTTGCGCTTGAAGGCTTGCAAATATGGGACCGCTGCAGTGAGCGGATGTGGGCCAGGGTGGCTTATGCCGAGCGGCGCGACGACCAGCAGGCCGACACCAGCTTGCAACGACTCAATATCGAACTCTTTAATCAGCAGGGCAAGCTTTGCGTGCTGATGCAAGGTTTTACCTCTCGGGTACTCGGCGACCATAGCGATCAGGCCACGACCGAGCCTGCGCTGACAGAAACTGTGCTGTTCCAGCCGCAGTGGATTGACGAGGCGGCCCGTCACCGTAAGACGGCCGACTTTAACCAGCAATTCGTGTTGCTCAGCGGCTTTGATGAGCCATGTGTCGCCGACGTGCAACGCCAGCTAGCCGAGCAGGGTACCGATTGTCGCTGTGAGTTACTGGCCGTGCCGCAGCAGGATCCAGCCGAGGATTATCAACAGGCGGCGCTGGCGCTGTTGCAGCGGATTCGGCCGTTACTCGGTCGGGGCGTCAGTGCACGCTCACTGATCCAGCTTGCGCTCTACAACCCCAAAGGCGATCGGATGATCGGCGGCCTAGCGGCCATGCTGCGCAGCCTGCAACTCGAAGCGCCGGGCTTGAGCGGCCAATTGATTGAGTTGGACGAGCCGCAATCATTGGTGCAACGGCTAAAGGAAAACGCCGCCACCGGCGACGTCGAGATCCGTTACCAGGCAGGACAGCGCCAAGTGCAACGCTGGCGCCCTTGTCCGAGCGTTGATTTAGCAGTCGGCACGCCATGGAAAGATCGTGGCGTCTACTTGATTACCGGGGGGCTTGGGGGCCTTGGACAGATTTTTGCCCGGGCGATGGCGGCCAGTGTCAGCGATGCCACATTGATTCTGACAGGCCGCTCTGCGGTGGACCCGCAGCGCGTGGCTGAGATCGACGCGGGTCGAAACACGATTGAATACCGGCAGCTGGATGTCAGCGACCGCGACGCGGTGCAGCGATTGGTTGCATGGATTGGCGACAAGCATGGCCGCCTCAATGGCGTGTTGCATAGCGCCGGCGTGATCCGAGACAGCCTGCTGATCAATAAGCAGGATGACGAACTGAAACAAGTGATGGCCGCCAAGGTGGCCGGCGCTCGCAACCTGGATTTAGCCACTGCCGAGCTGCCATTGGATTTCATGATCTTCTTTTCGTCGGGTACCGGCGTGATCGGCAATACCGGCCAGGCTGACTATGCGGCAGCGAACGCCTTTGTCGACCGCTACGCCGCGTACCGCAGCCAGCTGGTTAAGCAGGGACGGCGAAGCGGCCGTAGCCTGGCGATCAATTGGCCGTTGTGGAAAGAAGGCGGCATGAAGGTAGATGAGACGATTGCGCAGCAAATGGCAGAAAGCACTGGTATGGTGGCCATGCCCACCAATGCTGGAATTCATGCGCTGTGCCAATGTTTTGCCTGGGATCAGCCGCAGTTGCTCGTGATGAACGGGCGACGTGAGCAGATGACCGCGCTGGTGACCGGCGGCGACGATGCCGATAGGGCACTCGCGCATGAGAACGCGTCGCAACACCAAGACGTAGCGCCGGCGTTGCCAACCGATGCCGAGGCGCCATTAGCCGAGCCATTGCGCCGCGCGCTGATCGATCTCGTGTCCCAGCAGATGAAAATTCCTGCCGCAGAGATCCGTACCGATGCCGAGTTCAGCCAATACGGCTTCGACTCCATCAGCCTAACCGCGCTGGCGGGCACGTTGAAACAGCAATGGCGACTTAACCTGGCGCCGACGATCTTTTTTGAACATGCCACAATTGACCGTTTTGCGGCGTACCTGGAGCGCGAGCACGGTAGCGTGCTCGCGGCCAAGCTATCGCCGCAGCAAAGGGCGCCACAACAGCAGGTCAAGCCATCGTCCTCAACGCCGCAGCAACATGGCGTCCAGGCGTCAAAATCGGCGCTCAAGCGGCGCCCACTGACAGTTGCGCAATCTTCCGCTCATCAGGCTGTCTCTTCTGTTCCGAGCAAACCGGCGCAGGAGGACGATATTGCCGTGATCGGCGTCAGCGGCCGCTTCCCAATGGCCGACGATGTCGAGCAGTTCTTGCGCAATCTTACGGAAGGCCGAGACTGTATCAGCGAGATCCCCGCCAATCGCTGGGACTGGCGTGAATATTATGGCGATCCGCATCAGCAGCCCAACAAGACCAACGTCAAATGGGGTGGCTTCATCCACGGCGTGGACCACTTTGATCCGTTGTTCTTCGGTATTTCGCCGCGGGAAGCCCAGCTGATGGATCCTCAGCAACGCCTGCTGATGACCTATGTCTGGCTGGCGATTGAAGACGCGGGCTATGCCACTGCTGATCTGGCGGGCAGCAGTACCGGGATTTTTGTTGGCACCGGAATGACTGGCTACAGCAGCCTGATCGCCAAAACCGGCGTGCCGGTGGAGGGTTACAGTGCCACGGCGATGGTACCGTCGGTCGGCCCCAATCGAATGAGCTTTCTGCTTGACCTACATGGTCCCAGCGAGCCAGTCGAAACGGCCTGCTCATCGTCGCTGGTGGCGATCCACCGGGCGGTTCAGGCGATGCGCAACGGAGATTGCCAAATGGCGATCGTCGGCGGCGTGAATACCCTTATCGCGCCCGAAGCGCAGATCAGCTTCAATAAAGCGGGCATGCTGGCGCTGGATGGGCGCAGTAAAACCTTCTCGGCTCAGGCTAACGGCTACGCCCGGGGCGAAGGGGTTGGGATGATTGTGCTGAAGAATCGTTCGCAGGCCGAGGCCGACGGCGATCACATCTATGCGCTGATTCGCAGCACCGCGGAAAACCATGGTGGCAAGGCGAATTCGTTGACTGCGCCAAACCCGCGGGCTCAAGCGGAGTTACTCAAAACAGCGTATCGCCAAGCCGGTGTCGATCCACGCAGCATCGGCTATATCGAAGCGCATGGCACCGGTACTGAACTGGGTGATCCGATCGAAATCAACGGCCTGAAAATGGCGTTCCGCGAGCTGAGTGAAGAGTTGGGCATTGGCCCACTGCAGCCAGGCTATTGCGGCGTGGGTTCAGTGAAATCAAACGTCGGGCACCTTGAATTGGCGGCCGGTATTGCCGGGGTGATCAAGGTATTGCTGCAATTGAAGCACAAGGTGCTATTTAAGAGCCTGCATTGCGAAGCGCTCAATCCGTATATTGAACTGGACAACAGCCCCTTTTATATCGTGCAGCAAAGCCGGCCTTGGTTGGCTGCCAAGGACAGTAACGGTCATGCGTTGCCGCGGCGGGCGGGGGTGAGCTCCTTCGGCTTTGGCGGTGCTAACGCGCATATCCTGCTGGAGGAATACCAACCGCCGCAGCGCCCTCGCCACGACGTGACGTCCGGTGCGCGACCGATCCTGCTGTCGGCCAAAACGCCGGAGCAATTGCGTGAATATGCGCGTCGCCTGGCCGAGTTTATTGCCGCGGAGCCGGCCGAGGCCAGGCTCAACCCTGAGCGTTACCTCGATGATCTGGCTTACACGCTGCAGGTTGGCCGTGATCCGATGCCAGAGCGGCTCGCGCTGCTCAGTGACTCTTTGACTGATTTGCAGCGCCAACTTGCCGATTTCGCCGCCGGTGGCAAGGCTGTCTATCGTGGCCGTAGCGAAGGTGAGAACCGGGCGCTGGCGCTGTTTCGTCAGGATGAAGACATGGCTGCAGCGCTTGCGGCATGGATTGACAAGCGCAAGTACCACAAATTGCTGGAATTGTGGACACAGGGGTTGGCGATCGACTGGCGACAGTTCTATCGCGATGGGCGCTCGATGCAACGCCTCAGCCTGCCAGGCTATCCGTTTGCCCAAGAGCGTTACTGGGTGACGGATTTGGCGACCGGACCCGTCACTGATTCAGTGCCCGGTGGCGGCTGGTTGCACCCGATGCTCGAGCGTAATACCTCGGATTTTTACCGCCAGCGGTTCAGTAGCCGCTGGCGCGGCCAAGAGTGTTGGTTTGCCGACCATCAAGTCAACGGCCGTCCAACCATGCCAGGCGTCGGCTATCTGGAAATGGCTCGGGCGGCGATCGCCCAATCATGGGATTCGAAGCAATTGGCCGCCGGTTGGCTGCAATTTAAAAACATTGTCTGGCTGGCTCCGTATACGCTGGCGTCGCAGCACAACGAGTTGCATATTGAGCTGGCGCTGGAGCAGCAAACAATCAATTTCAGGATCTACTCACAGGCTCAGGGCGACGAGGTCGAGCATTGCAAAGGCAGCGCACAAGTCATCCCTGCCGCTACCGTGACGCCACTGGATCTCGAAGCCCTCGCAGCGGGCCCGTGGCAGCGTAGCGTTGAGGCTGAGCAGCTATACTCGCTATTTGAACCCATCAATATCGACTATGGCCCCAGCCACCGTGGTGTCAAGCAGCTGTGGCTCGGCGACGGCAAATTGCTGGCTAGGCTCGAGCTGGATGCCAAATGGTTGAGCAGCGACTGGGTGATGCACCCCGGTATGCTGGACTCAGCGGTACAGGCATCGATCGGCTTATTGCTGCAACAAGCGCAGGGCCTGAACGAGACCTTGCTGCCTTTCGCGTTAGAGCAACTGAATGTATACGATGGCTGCCGACCGGTTATGTGGGCGTTGATCGACGTTGACCGCCGTGGCCAAAGCAGCGCAGTGCAGCGGATCAATATCGAGCTGTGTGATGAGCGAGGGCACATCGCTGTCAGTTTCCGCGGTTTCAGTTCCCGGCCGTTGAATGGCACGCGCGGGCACATGGCGTCTCTCACCGCTGGCAATCGATTGCCAGCAGGACTGAGCCTGCTGGCGCCACAATGGCTGGTGGCCGACCATGCATCCACCGCCCGGCAAGCGTTGCCCACCCTGGCGATTGGCGCGGCTGGGGGACGGCGCAACTGGCTGGCCGAGCAACACCCGCAGATTGAATTTTTGCCGTCGCTGGCGACAACGATTGACGGGATTGCCGCTCAGCTGGCTGCTTGCGCGCCGTTTCAGCGGTTGATTTGGCTGGCGCCGCAACCGTCGACCGATTTTGCGAATCAACGGTTGATCGACAGCCGTGAACAAAGCGTGCTGGCGTTGTTCAGATTGATCAAGGCGCTGTTGCAACTGGGCTATCAGCAGCGAGCGCTGGAACTGCAATTGATCTTGACCGCCAGCGTCGCGGTGCGTACCGGTGAGCCGTTGGCGCCGGAGCAGGCGGCCTGTCATGGCTTGGCGGGATCACTGGCAAAGGAATATGAACATTGGCGGGTTGAACTGATCGATCTGCCGGCTGACGCTCAGGGGTTGCCGGCCGCAACGCCTGTGCAGAGGCTGCCCGGCGAATGCTTGGCCTGGCGTGATGGCGAATGGTTTTGCCAACGGCTATTGCCGCTGGCGCAGCAGGCTCAAACAGATGGCGGCGTGAGCTACCGTGAAGGCGGCGTCTACGTCGTGATAGGGGGGGCCGGCGGCATTGGTGAAGTGTGGACGCGTCACGTAATCCGTCATTACCGTGCCAAAGTAATTTGGCTTGGCCGCCGCGCCGCTGACGATGAAATCCATCGCAAGCTGGCGGCGCTGGCACAAATAAGCCAAGCATGCAACGCTCCGACGCCATTGTATATCCAGGCTGACGCTGCTGATGTTGAGCAGTTGGCGCAGGCCAGGCGGCAGGTGGTCGAATCGTTTGGCGCGATCCATGGCGTGGTGCACTCGGCGTTGGTGCTGGATGACGCTCGCTTGGAGCAGATGAACGAAGCGCAGTTCACTGCCTGTCTCGACGCCAAGATGGCGACCAGTGTTCGGATGGCCCAGGTCTTTACGCCAGCCGACAATCCGGCGCTAGATTTTGTGTTGTTTTTCTCGTCGATGATTGCCTTTAGCAGGGCCGCTGGCCAGAGCAATTACGCCGCCGGCTGCGCCTTCGCGGACGCTTTTGCCGCTCAGCTCAATCAACACTGGCGTTGCGCCGTCAAGGTTATCAACTGGGGCTATTGGGGCAGCGTTGGCGTGGTGGCTAATGCCGGCTATCGAGCCCGGATGGCTGAACAGGGGCTCGGCTCAATCGAGCCGGACGAAGGCATGGCGGCACTGGATCAGTTGCTAGCCGGTGCGCTGCCACAGTTGGGTTTAATCAAACTGCTTGAGCCGATGACCATTGCCGGTATCGACAGCGGCACACAGCTTCATTGTTACCCGTTGGAGAAGCCGCCAGCGTCCTATGTGTGGACAAATGTAGCTCAAAGGCTCGGCCCGCCGCCGCAACATCACGGCGCGGCGACTGAGATGGACCGACTGTTGCTGGCCCTGACCTTCGCCTGCATGGGCGAGCTAGCCGGCGGTGGCCCACTGACTGAACAACAGATTGCCGCCCATCCGGCGGTGGCGGCGAACCTTGACGCCCATCCCTTTTATCGTCGGTGGCTGCGGGAAAGCCTGCGCTTGCTGGCGCAAAAAGGCTATATCGACGATCAAGGGCAGTTGCTGACGGCCATCCCTGCTGCCGCATCACTGTGGTCGCAGTGGCGCCAGGCGAGCGATGAATGGCGCCGGGATGGCGATTTGCATGCTCAGTTGCAGCTAGTGGAAACGTGTGCTCGGGCGTTGCCGGCTATCCTGCGCGGTGAGAAGCAGGCTACCGAGGTGATGTTCCCTGGCGGCTCCATGTCGTTGGTAGAAGATATCTATAAAAACAACAAGATTTCCGATTATTTCAACGAGGCGCTTGGTGAGGTCGTGGTGGATATCGCCCGCCGTCATGCTGAAGGCAACCGGCCACTGCGGATCTTGGAGATCGGCGCGGGCACCGGCGGCACGACCGCTGGGCTGATCAGCAAACTGCGGCCGTGGCGGCATCAGATCGCTGAATATTGCTACACAGATTTGTCGCAGGCTTTCCTGCGCCATGCCGAACAGCATTTTGCGCCCGACGCGCCCTATTTGCGCACCGCCATTTTTGACGTCAGCAAAGCTTGCCTGGAGCAGGGCATTAGCACGAATCAATACGATTTGGTGATTGCCACTAATGTGTTGCATGCTACGCCAGACTTGCGTTGTACGCTGCAAAATGCCAAAGCCACGCTGTGCCATGGCGGGTTGCTGCTGCTGAACGAAATCAGTGGGCGCTCGATGTTTACTCACCTGACCTTCGGTCTGCTCGAAGGCTGGTGGCTCTATGATGACGAGGCGCTAAGAATCGACGGCTGTCCCGGTCTGGCTCCCGAGAGCTGGCAGCGGCTGCTGCAGTCGCAGGGCTTTGGCGACATTGCCTTCCCAGTCGCGGGTAGTCATGGCCTGGGTCAGCAAATTATCGTCGCCGTGAGTGATGGCGTGGTTCGTCTGCCGGCGCAGCAACGGGTCATGCCCGTTGTCGACGTCACCGACGTCACCGACGTCGCGGTGGAGGCGTCCGTCGCGGCCATCGCACCCGTGGCAGCAATCGCACCCGTCGCAGCCATTGCACCCAGGGCAACGCCGACGATGGCTGAGGGCGAGGTCGATGAAGCCGTTTTAGCCAAGCAGTGCCGTCAGCTGATTACTGAAGTGCTGTCGAAGCTGGTCAATATTGCGCCTGAGCGGTTGCAGCGGGATGTTGCCTTCGATCGCTACGGCATCGATTCCATTTTGCAGATCAGCCTGATCCAGGCGTTGGAGAAAGCAACCGGTGAGCTGTCACGTACCATACTGTTTGAATACAACACGATCAATCAGCTAACGGACTACCTTCTGAGTGAGCATCGCGCTGCGCTGACCAAGCATTTTGCGCCTAGCCAGCAGGCTAATCGCCCGGTTGCGGTGCAGCCAGTGACTGCGGTGGCGGCCAGTCACGAGCGTGCGCCGCGTCACGCTCCCCGTCATGTCCAGCCAATCGACAACCATGCCAATAGTGCTCGTCGTATGGCGACGACCACGCAAGCAAGCGTCGTTGAACATCCCGCGACGGTCGCCGAACCGCCCACGACGGTTGCCGAACAGCCCACGACGTGTCGGGATATTGCGATTATTGGCGTCAGTGGCCGCTATCCTATGGCCGCCGACTTGGCGTGTTTCTGGGATAACCTGCGCAATGGACGTAACTGTGTCAGTGAGGCACCGAATTCGCGTTGGTCCGAGTCTCTAACCGGCACGCAGTCCTGGGCGGCTGGACGGTACTACGGTGGTTTCCTTGAACAAGTCGAGGAGTTTGATCACAAGTTGTTCGGTGTGCCTCACGAGGAGGTAAGCAATCTTTCGCCAGAGCTGCGACAGATGCTTGAAGTGACTTGGCGTACCTTTGAGGACGCAGGTTACAACAGCGATGCCATCGCCCGAATCCAGCAGCGCGACGCGGCGGGAGTCGGGGTCTTCATCGGCTCGATGTATCACCAATCGCCATGGACCGAGAGCAGCCTGGAGCGGGCAGCGATCAAGTCAAATGTTACTGACTGGCAGATACCCAATCGGATTTCCCATTATTTCGATTTGAAGGGCCCAAGCCTAGCGGTCAATTCGGCGTGCTCCAGCTCGATGACTGCCATCCACTTGGCCTGCCAAAGCCTGTTGCAGAACGACTGTGCAATGGCAATCGCCGGCGGCGTCAATCTAATTCTTGATCCGTCCAAGTACCAGACGCTAAAACTGGCTAACTACTTGGGTAGTAGCGATGTTAGCCGCGGCTTCGGTCAAGGTGATGGGATGATTCCGGGCGAGGGTGCCGGCGCCGTGCTGCTCAAACCTTTGGCCGCAGCCGTGGCCGACGGCGACCGAATCTACGGGGTGATCAAAAGTTCCAGCGTCAATCATGGCGGTGGCAGGCTGATGTATTCGGCTCCGGATACTCAGCAGCAATCTCGGCTCATTGCGCAAACCATCGAGCGGGCTGGCTTGAAACCGGCGCAAATCAACTACGTCGAAGCGGCGGCCAATGGCTCCGAGTTGGGCGATCCAATCGAGGTGGCGGCGCTTAAAAAAGTGTTTGGCGATATGCAGCCCTCCAGCTGCGCGCTTGGCACAGTTAAGTCAAATATTGGCCACCTTGAGGCGGCATCGGGCATTTCCCAGCTCACCAAGGTGTTACTGCAGTTGCAGCATGGGCAATTGGCGCCGTCGATCAACGCCGACCCGCCCAACCCTCATATACGGCTCGAGGGCAGCGCTTTTTATTTGCAACAGCAGGTGGCGCCGTGGCCGGCGCCGGTAAGCGCAGAGGGAGCGCGTGAGCCGCGCCGTTGCTTAATCAATTCTTTTGGCGCCGGTGGCAGTTACGCCAGCCTAGTGGTGGAGGAGCACCTGGAGCGTCGGACACCGCTCAGACACCGTCAAGGGCAGACGCAGTTGTTGGTTTTCGCGGCGGCTAGCCGCCACAGCTTGTTAGCCTACTTAAAAAAGTTCAACGCATTTACCGTTGCTCATCCCAGTCTCGAACTGCAGGATCTGGCCTACAGCTTAGCGCAGCGTGAACACCGTTTGACGCACCGCGCGGCGGTGGTGGCCGACACCATGGAACAGATGGTGGCACGGCTGCAGTCATTGCTGTCTGACGAGCTGTCGGTGGAAGGCTGCTGCTGGATCTCGCCGTTTGATGGTATTGAAGACGGGGAGGCCGGGACCGCGTCAGGCACGCTCGCGCAGATGGCGGCAGCTTATTGCCGCGGCGCGCAGTTGGACACGTCCACGCTCTACCCGGAAGGTGGCAATCGGGTCGCTTTGCCGGAATATGAGTTTGAACACGCGATGGCGCAGCCGTCGCAGGTCGCCGCAACGCCGCAACCGTTGTTCAATAACCTGCTCTATCGCCGCATTAGTAGCGGCGAGCTGAATGCTGAACAATTTGAGCAACTGATCACAACAGTCTAACGAATGCATAACGGGGAATAAAATGAACCATAAACAAGATACGATCGCGTTGGCGCAGGCAGATGCGGGCATGGAAGCGCAACCTAGCCAGGTGGCGGTAAACGATCTCAAAATCGAGCGCAATGATCAGTCGGCCAACGTGGCGCGCCCGGTTGCCAAGAACTTGAAAATGAAAGACGGGTTTCCGGTCATGCCAGGCAAGATTCCACTGCTGGGCCATGTCCATAAGATCAGTCAGAATGCGCTCAGTGAGTTGCGCCAGGCCGAGGCGGTTTGCGGGCCGATGTTTTGGACTTATTTCGGCACTAAGCTACCTGTGCTGCAGATTATGGATGAGGATGGCCTGGCGATCCTTCAGAACAAGTACACTGACAACTCCTATCTGCGCGAACAGATGCCGGTTATCACCGGCGAGGCAATGAACGCCTTTGATGGTCAACGCCATCGCAATGCGCGTCGCGCTAGCATGGATGCTTTTACCCCGAAAGGGCTGACCCGCGCGCGAGTCGGCCAGTTCGTGGTGGAAACCATCGAGCAACGGCTCAAGCGCTGGACCAGCGAGCGCAAATTGGCGATTTTCCCAGAGACCAAGGATATTGCGCTGGAGGTGGTGTTCCGGATTATGGGCATTGAAACCCACGAGCTAGAGCAGTGGCGCCACCAGTACGAAGAGTTTTTTCTCGGCATGATCCCGCTGAAAATCAACTTGCCGGGCTTTCCTGCCTGGCGCTGCCGTAAGGCGCGCGGCTGGCTGGAGCAGCGGGTGTCACAAATCGTCGCCACGGTACGCGCCAACAACGACCGTGATAGCCTGATCGGGGCGATGATCTTCGGTCGCGACGATAACGGCAACGGCATGTCTGAGGTCGAATTGGTGCACAACATCCTAGGTCTGGGTTTTGCCGGCTCGGAAACAACCGCCGCGGTGATGGCGTGGTCGGCGTTAATGCTGTCGCAGCACCCGCACGTCTGGCAACAGTTGTGTCAACAGGTTGCTGGCCTAGACAGCGTGCCTTATACCCATGAGGAACTGGTCAAGCAAGTGCCGCTGGCTGAAGCCATATTCCGAGAAACCTTGCGGCTCTATCCACCGGCGCCGTTTGAAATGCGCAAGGTGCATACCGAGTTTGAAATGATGGGTCATACGGTCCCTGCCGGTGCGATGGTGGGTGTCAGCCTGCTGCATGTTTCTCGTCATCCTGAACGCTACCCGGATCCGGATAGCTGGAGGCCAGAGCGCTGGCTGGGCATGGATCGGGCACCGAACCAGGTGGAAAGCTGCCAGTTTGGCGGCGGTCCTCACACCTGTCTCGGCCGTCATGTCGCCGCGTTGGAGATCACGCTGTTTATCGCGATGTTGGCTCGAGAGATGGGGCCCAAGGGGATCTCACCGCGTCTGGTGGGCAAGTTGCCGCCGCCAACCTACCTGCCGTTTTTGCGGCCTTCGAACAAGGCATTTCTCGACCTGACCGGTCGCTAACCGGACACGGGCGGGAAAGTCGCTTGGACACCGCCTGCCATATCCGCATTTGAGAGCGAAGAGAACAGTGGACAGTCAAATTAGGGTTCTACACCGGAAAATACAGCGCAAAGAAATCAGTGTCGAAGAAGCGGCCAGAGAGTTTGAAAAGATCCGGGCTAGCTATCGCCGTGACCAGGCGGAGCGGGTGATTCAAGCGCCACCGGCGATCGAGAACCCCATTGCAGCCGCTGTTTACCATTACGATGAGCGCTATCTCAAGGATCACCAGTTCAATCAGCAGCAGATCCTGTTGGGACTGACCTATGCCAGCTTGGCGCTGGAGTACGGCTTGGGCCAGCTCGCCGATGGTGAGGCGCTGCAACTGAAAAAGCTGACGTTTGCCGCTCCCGTCGCGCTGGCTGAAGGTGAGCAGCTTGAGGTGGCGATCCGCGCAACCCAGCGTGATGGGCGGGTCTTCGAGGCGGTATGCCGACATTCGCCGTCAGCGCCTTGGCAGCCTAAGGCGAGTGGTGAATTGTCGGCCGTGGCGGCCCAGCGGCGGCAGGTCGATCCAGCCGCGCTCATGGCGGGTATGACAGCGGTAGAGCCGCTGGCATCGATCTACCAGATTAGCGAGCAGATCCACATCGGCGATAGCTATCGGACCCTAAAGGCGCTTTACCAGCGGCAGGATGACGGCGAAGCGCTGTCCCGAATTACGCTGGCTGTCTCTGACGACGCGGAGTCCCGCCACTACAGCTTGCATCCGTTGTTGATCAACAGCGCCTTTTTGACTGTCATTCCGCTGCTGGCCAGCGAACAACTGGACAGCAATTTTATTCCGTTTGGCGTTAAATCGCTGGTCCTCCATCGTGGCCAAGCACCGGCAACGGGCTGGATTCATACCCAATTAGTCAAAAATTCTGGCGAGCTGGTGTTGTTCGACGCACAGCTGTACGACGACGATGGGGTGCTGGTGGCCGAATTCAGCGGATGCTCGCTGAAGCGGCTGCGAGGCAGCCACTTGGTTGACGATAAAGCGCGGCGCGACAGTGACAGTGGCTGTAGCCGCGAAGGGATCGAAGACTACCTGTTGGCACAGTTGCAAGCCCTCGGTGCCAAGCAAATTGGTAAAAAGCAGCGTCACCGCAACTTGATGGAATTGGGACTGGAGTCGCTGCAGCTGGTCAACTTGACGAGTCGGCTTGAAAGTGCCGCAGCGATCGAGCTGGAGCCGACAATATTTTTTGAATATCCCAGTGTGGCTGAACTGGCGACGTTTTTATGGCAGGAGTACAAAGCAGCTTTTACGCCATTATTGGCCCGGCGTAGCGAGACGACTGACGTTGCGCCGGTGAAAACAAGTGTTACGCCGGTGAAGGTAAGTGATGCTTCGCCGATTGCTGAAACCTGTTTTATGGACGAGTGTGTCGCCCATGATTCGCCCAGCGCCGTCAGCGGCGGTGACCGTCAGCAGGATATCGCCATCATCGGTATGCAGGGACAGTTCGGTGGCGCCGACGACCTTGACCAATTTTGGCAGAATATCTGGCAGGACCGCGAGCTGATCAAGGAGGTGCCGGCAGATCACTGGGACGTTGCGCCTTGGTTTGATGCTGATCCTGACGCGCATGACAAGACCTATTCCAAGTGGGGCAGTTTTATCGACAACGTCGATAAGTTCGACGCCGACTTTTTTCATCTGTCCCGCCGCGAAGCCCAATGGATGGATCCTCAGGTGCGGCTGCTACTGCAGAGCACTTACGCTGCTGCCGAGAACGCTGGAGTAATTAGGCAGTTACGAGGCAGTCGTACCGGTGTATTCATCGGGTCCTGTTTCAACGAATACGTTGACAAGATCACCGAGCTGGGACTGCCGATGGATCCCTATATCGCCACGGGCAGTGGGGTGATTGCCGCCAACCGAATTTCATTCTGGTTCGACTTCAAAGGGCCGAGCCTGATGTTCAATACGGCCTGCTCGTCGTCGTTGGTGGCGTTGCACGCCGCCTGTGTTTCATTGCGCAACGGCGAATGTGAAATGGCCTTTGTGGGCGGCAGCAACTTACTGCTGTCATCCTGGCACTACCGGTATTTTTCTGCGATCCGCGCGCTATCGCCGACGGGACGCTGTCACACCTTTGATGCACAAGCGGACGGTTACGTACCGGGCGAATGCGTGGCGATGCTGCTGCTTAAGCCGCTGTCGAAAGCGTTGGCTGACGGCGATCCGATTCATGGGATCATCAAGGGTTCGGCGGCGTTGCATGGTGGCTACACGCCCTCACTGACTGCACCGAGCGTGGCCGGAGAGGAAAACGTGATCGTGCATGCTTGGCAAGACGCCGGCATTGATCCTCGTAGCCTCAGTTATATCGAGGCCCATGGCACCGGTACCAAGCTTGGCGATCCGATCGAGATCAATGCGCTCAAGCGGGCCTTTGCACGTTATACCAACGACCGGGGTTTTTGCCATATTGGCTCGGTGAAGGCCAATATTGGTCATACCGAGGGTGCGGCAGGCATCGCGGGAGTCATCAAGGTGCTGCAGCAGATGAAGCACCATAAGTTGCCGGCGTTAGGCCACTTTAAACAACAGAATCCCCACATCAAGCTCGATGATTCGCCGCTGGTGATCGATCGAGAAGGACGCGACTGGCCGGAGCAAAGCGCACCGCGGCGCGCTGGCGTCAGCTCCTTTGGTTTTTCTGGCACAAACGCTCATGTTGTGCTGCAAGAGTATCGTGAGCAGCGCGAGTTCGCCACGCACCAGGGCGAGAAGGTGCTGGTTCCGTTGTCGGCGCGCAATGCGTCACGCTTGAAAGAGCAGGTGGCGCGGTTACTGGCATACCTGGCGCAACACACGCCCGATCTTGCCGCTTTGGCTTACACGCTGCAAACCGGTCGGGAGGCGATGGCAACGCGGGCCATTTTCATGGTTGACAGCGTGGAGCAGTTACGGCGACAGCTGCAAGCGTGGATGGCCGGCGAGCCGGGCGTCGACTTTGGCATAGCCAGCATGACGGCCGAAGAGGCCGTAGCCGCTGGCGATATGCGACAGTTGGCGGCGCGATGGCTTGCTGGCGCTGAAGAGACCGAAGCATTGGACTGGACGTGTCTTTATGGCGAGGGGCCGCGTCCGGCCCGAATCGGTCTACCGAGCTATGCATTCGCCAAAGAGCGGTACTGGCTAGATGCGCCGGCAGCTACTGTTGGACAAAGAGAAAGAGCAGTCACCGAAACGACAGTGGCCACCGAAACGACAGTGGCAACCTATACCGAGCAATGGCAGGAGGCTGATGAACCGGGGCCGGGCGCGCCGATCAAACGATTGATTTGCTTGCTGAGCGAACCTGGGCTGCGGCAGCAGTTAGTGCAGCAGGTCCGTGCGCTCAGTGCGCAAACCGAATTGATATTTATTGCGGCCGGTAATCGAAATGAACGCGATGACGATGGCCATTATCGTGTAGCAGTCGACGATCCGCAGCAGTTACAAGAAGGGCTGCAACACGTGTTGTCGGCTCATGGCGCTAGCCGAGTGCTCTATTTATGGAGTATGGACGATCGTCGCTGGATGATCGACAACAGCGCGATTGTCGCCCTGCTTAAGGCGATGGCTGCCACGGCGGCGCCAATCGACCGATTATTGCTGGCCGGCCGGGCTGGCGACGCGCTTGAGCGCTGTTATCTTGAATCTTGGATCGGCATCGAGCGTTCGCTCGGCGCAGTAATGGCGCATTGCCCCGTCGAGGTGGCGATTGACTTGCCGGACAATACCGGCGACGACAGTCGCTGGCTGCGCCGCCTGTGGCTGCAGCTTAGCGGCGATGCGGCGGGCGGCAGACTATACCAAAGCGGGCGCACTTTCCAGTTGAGGCTGGCGTCGACTCGTGCAACCGCAGCTGTCGAGCCGCTGGCACTGGAGCAGATCAATACGCTGTTGATCACCGGAGGGCTGGGTGGATTGGGATTGCTGTTAGCGCAAGACCTTTCAAGCCGGGCGAAGCGACGCAGCGACGGTCAACTCACTCTCATTCTGAACGGTCGTTCCTCGCTGTCGGCGGCCCAACAGGCGCAACTTGATAGCCTGCGTCATGATAAGTGCAGCATTTTCTATTTGCAGGCTGATTGTGCTGATCGTCAGGCGATGGCCGCTGCGCTGGCCGAGGTACTGCCACAGAGCGGACCGATCGACGGATTGATCCATGCTGCTGGCCTAAGCGCGCAGGGCAGCCTGTTTGACAGTGCACAAGCTGATTTCGACGCGGTATTGCATCCTAAGGTCAAGGCCACGCTTGTGTTGGATGAAGTGCTGGCGGCGCAACCGCTGGCATTGATCTGTTATTTCTCGTCTAGCTCGGCGATGCTTGGCGATATGGGAGCGTGCAGCTATGCGATGGCTAATCGATTCCAGCAGGCCTATGCGCGTTATGCACAGGCCGGGCGTGCTCGGCGTGTCGTGGCGATCCATTGGCCGCTGTGGCGCAATGGTGGTATGGCAGTGGGCGAGCAGGCATCGACCGAGTTTTATTTGAAGTCGAGCGGTCAGCGCATGCTGGAAAACGCTGAAGGCTTGACGTTGTTGCAGCAGATTGTCGCCAGCGATGCCGATCACATGCTGGTGTTGGCTGGTGAGCCAGCAAGATTGCAGCAATTAGTGGACGGGATCAATGATCCGGTACGCAAAGCAACGGCTAACTCAACGATTAAAGCAACGACGGCCCAACCCATGAGCGAGCGGACGCGAAGCCGTCCGGAACTCAAAGGGCTGAGCGTAGAGCAGTCTCTGTTATGGGATTTGCGGGATTTGGCGAGCCGGCCGCTCAATGCCGAACGGCATACGCTTGGTGAAGACACCAACTTGGCGGACTTCGGCTTTGATTCCATTAGCTTGGCGGAATACGCCGGACTGTTGAGTCGTCACCTTAGCCTCAAATTGACCCCGGAGCTGTTTTTTAGCCATTCCACCCTTGCGAAAATCGCTGCCTATTTACTAGCACACCACCGGCAGGCGGTCGAAGCTTGTTATCGTGGTGAAGTGATCAGCGCAACGGAGCCGTTGCCGATACCGGCTCCTGTCGTCGCGTCAACATCGAGTGCCGACACGATCGCCATTATCGGGATCAGTGGCCGCTTCCCTGGCGCTCGCAATGCCGATGAGCTGTGGCGCGTGTTAGCCGAAGGACTTGACATGGTGGGCGAGATCCCAGCTGATCGCTACGACTGGCGCGATTATTATGGCGATCATCGCGAGGATCCCAGCAAGACGCGTTGTATTTGGATGGGCAGCGTGCCAGGAGTCAGTGAGTTTGATCCCATGTTTTTTGAGATCTCGCCCCGCGAAGCGAAAACACTGGATCCTAGGCAGCGGCTGTTGTTGCAGGAGTCCTGGAACGCGCTGGAAGATGCCGGCGTCGGCCCGCGTCACCTTGAAACGCAACGGGTGGGGATGTTTGTTGGCGTTGAGGAGGGCGACTTCCAGCGACTGGCGAGCGAAGAAAGCCTAACCTCGGGCCATAATGGTATCTTGGCGTCGCGGCTCGCCTATTTTCTCAACCTGACCGGGCCGACGATGGCGATTAACACCGCCTGCTCGTCAGCGTTGGTGGCGCTACACCAAGCAGCGTTGAGCCTGCGTAATAACGAATGCGAGATCGCGGTTGTCGCCGGAGTTAACCTGATTTTCTCGCCGGACGCCTTTATTGGCATGACCCAGGCAGGGATGCTGTCACCGGACGGTAAATGTTTTGCCTTTGATCGCCGGGCCAATGGCATGGTGCCGGGCGAGGCGGTGTGCTGCGTCGTGCTCAAGCCTCTGAGCCGAGCCGAGGCCGATGGTGACCCGATCTACGGCGTCTTGCGAGGCAGCGGCATCAACTACGACGGCAAGACCAACGGTATTACCGCGCCAAGCGGCGCTTCTCAGCAGCGCTTATTGGAGGAGGTTTACCAGCGCGCGGGGATGAATACCGAAGCTGTCGAATATATTGTGACCCATGGTACCGGCACGCAACTGGGAGACCCGGTAGAAATTAACGCGCTCAACGACGCGTTCCGAGGCAACAAGCCAGGCCACTGCGCACTGACTTCCACCAAAACCAATCTCGGTCATACTTTTGCCGCGTCGGGCTTGGTTAGCGTCATTAGCCTGTTGCAGGCGTTCCGCCACGAAACCATTCCGGCCAGCCTGCACTGCGAGCAAGAAAACGACTATATCCACTGGCAGCAAAGCCCGTTTTACGTCAACAAAACGAACAAGGCCTGGCCGGCGGCGGGCCGCGACAGTGAGCGGTTGGGCGCGGTCAGCGCATTCGGCATGAGCGGCACGAATGCCCACGTTGTACTGGAAAGCTACAGTCGCGAGCGTGATGCGTCACCGTTCCGACGGCCCTGTTATTTGTTTGTCCTATCAGCCAAAACCGCTGAGGCGCTGAAAGAAAAAATCGAACAACTGAGCGCGGCTCTGCAGCAGGGCGGATACCGCGATAATCAGTTACCGTCGATCAGCTATACGTTGCTGGAAGGACGTCACCATTTTCGCCATCGCCTGGCGCTAGTGGCGGCGGATCTAGAAGAAGTGCTTTACACCCTTGCGCAATATCTGGCGGGCGAAAAGCGTCCCAACCTATTTGTCGGCGAGGTGGAGCGCGAATTTTCTGCGCAGAAGACGATTGCGCGCTATATCAATCAGCTGCTGGACGACAGTCGCAATGCCAGCGAAGATGAAACCAGGGAGTTGTTGTTTGGCCTCGCGGACTTCTATCGCCAGGGCTACGACATCGATGGCCGGCGACTGTTTGGCGCGGCACAAAACGGTGCGCATAGCATGCCGCCGCGTTTGCCGCTGCCAGGCTATCCGTTCGCTCGCGAGCACTATTGGCCCGAAGTCCGTCGGCGCCAACGACAGCCCACGCTCGTGGTGAACCAGCCTATGGAACGGCTGCACCCGCTGGTGCATCACAACATTTCGACGTTGGCGACGCAGCGGTTTGTCAGCCGCTTTAGCGGTCGTGAGACGTTCCTGGCCGATCACCGTATCGGCGACCAGCTGATCTTCCCTGGTGCCGCGTACCTCGAACTGGCGCGTGAGGCAATCGTCAGGGCTAGCGAGCTGCCGCCGCAGCAAGTCACGCTACAGAACGTGGTATGGCTGCGGCCGCTGGCTTTTGCAGTCGGTGGCGGCGACCGTGACGTCGAACTGTACTGTGAGCTGGCCGTGAACGGCAACGACAGCGTGTCGTTCAGGATTTACAGCCTGGACGGCGGAACGCAGCAATTGCACGCCCAGGGCGACGCGCAGTTGGCGGCCGTCGCCGCACCGTTGCCGCAACCGGTTGACCTGGCGCAATGGGCCGCTCGGTGCAATGTCAGTGAGCGAAGCCATGACGTGCTGTACCACGATTTTGACACGATGGGCGTCCATTACGGCGTGACATTCCGCGCCGCCGGCCAAATCCGCATCGGCCGCGACCGGGTGATCGGCCGGTTAACCCACGAGGCGCTTGATCCCCAATTAGAGGGTGTTCTGTTGCCGCCGGGCGTACTCGACAGTGCGCTGCATATCGCAGCTTCATTGGAGAGCCGCCGGCAAGGCGCTGCCGAGCCGATGCTGCCTTTTGCGCTGGAAAGCCTACGGTTGTACGGTTCAGTGGAACAGGCGCTCAGAGCCGGGCCACTGACGGTTACCGCGGCTTACAGTGAAGCTCGGGGTGGCGGCGCGATCGAGAAAATTGACCTGCAAATTTGCAATGACGCAGGCCAGTGTCTGGTTCAGCTAAAGGGTTTTAGCTCACGCAAGACTGGCGTTGAACCCCAACCGGCTCAGTCACCCGTCATGGCGGACAGCGACGAGGCGGCAGACAGCGACGAGACTTTGGGGCGCTTGATCCGGACGCCGTTTTGGAAACCCGTCGGCAGCCTCGGTGAATGGCTGCCGGCTGACGCCAAGCCACAGTTACTTTTGCTTGGACTGCCAGAGACGACGGTTAGCGAGATACGCCGGCAGTTTGGCAATCAGGTCAGCGTACTACCGGGTGCGCCAGGTGAAAATGACGCCGCGGCCTACCAAGCGGCAGCGCTGGCGCTGCTCGAGTGGCTACAGCGGTTGCTTAGCGGTCATGCCGGCGGCTATTTGCAGCTCTTTGTGGGGCAGGGCCAGGACGATCTGCGCTTGACCGCACTGGATGCGATGTTGAAAACGGCGATGATCGAAAACAGCGCGTTGAAGGCTCGCTTGGTCGCGCTCGATCCCGAAATGGGCAATGATGCGATGGTCAAAGTGATCGTCGAGCAGAGCCGTTACCACAGCAACGAATTGGTGCGAGTCTTCGCCAACGGCAGCCTGTATAGCAGGCAGTGGCGTGAGCTAGCACCAGCGCAACAGAATGAGCAGGCGCCGTTGCGCGACGGCGGTATTTATGCAATCACCGGTGGCGCGGGTGGGCTGGGCTTGATTTTCGCTGAACATATCGTGAGCAGCTGTCGCAACCCGGTGCTTTACTTGGCAGGACGTTCAACCGTCAGCCAGCCGTTGCAACAAAAAGCCGATCGGTTACGAGCACTGGGCGCCCAAGTTCACTACCAGGCGCTAGACGTCGGCAACGCAGCGGCGGTTAGACAGTGGATTGACGACATCTATGCCAAAGAAGGTTCACTACATGGGGTGATACACAGCGCGGGCGTCATCCGCGATAGCATGATTATTAATAAGCCTGCCAGCGAGTTTGAGCAGGTGCTCGCAGCAAAGGTGGCCGGTACCGAGGCGCTCGATCAGGCGATCAACGAACGTGCGCTGGACTTCTTTGTCTGTTGTTCGTCTCAGGCGGCGATGGGCAATCTTGGTCAGGTGGACTATGCCGCCGCCAACGCCTATATGGACGCCTTTATGCAGTACCGCCAAAATTTGGCCGGCGACGGCAAGCGCAAGGGGCGTTCACTGAGCGTCAACTGGCCGCTGTGGCGCGATGGCGGCATGAAGTTGGCGCCGGTGATCGAGCAACAGATGCGGCAACGGTTGGGTATCGTGCCGATGCCGGTGGAGGAGGGCGTCAAAAGCCTGTGGCAATTGTTGAACAACCCGGTCAGCGCTCAGGGTTGGGTGATCTATGGCGAGTCATCGCGGCTGACGGCCATTGGCCAGCCGGTGGACGCCAAACCGCAGGCCCCGGCCCAACCCGCACCGGCACGGGCTGCCGCAACGGTGAGCCTCAGCGATAGCGAATTGAAAAAAAGGATTGAAGCCTTTGTCACGCGAATTATCGCCGACGTGGTCCAGATCGATACGGCGAAAATCCATCCGTCGGAGAAATTCGAGGTCTATGGCTTTGATTCCATCATGGCGGTGGGCGTAACCAATGAGTTGGAAAAATATCTCGGCTCGTTACCCAAAACCCTGTTGTTCGAGCATGTCAATATTGCTGGCATGGTTGACCATTTCGCGGTGAAATACCGCGACCAGTTTGTCGCGATGTTCAGCGCTAGCGAAGAGCAGCAGGAGACTTCGCATGGCGTTCAAGTGCCAACCGTTGAGCATCAAGTGCCAACCATTAAACAAAGCGCCGTCGAGCCTGCGTTAGCGCAGCCGTTGCCACTGAATCGTTTCGCTGCTGCTCATTCCAATGCCAACAGCCCAGCAGCGTCAAGTGGCACGTCCATTGGATCCGTCACGCCCGGCACGTCCGTAGCGTCGGGTGCCTCCGGTGAGCGCGTCGAGGACAACGAGTTAGCGAACTATATCGCAGTGATCGGCCTTGGCGGTTATTACCCGGGGGCGGACAGCATCGATGAGCTTTGGCAAAACTTAGCCAATGGCGTTGACTGCATGAGCGACTTTCCGGCAGACCGGTGGGACCACAGCAAAATCTATTACAAGAACCGCAAGGTGCTAGGCAAGACCACCTGCATCAATGGCTCCTTCATCAAGGACGTTGACAAGTTCGACTACAGCTATTTCAAGATGCCCAAGGTCTATGCCGACCATATGTCGCCAGAGGTCAGACTGTTCCTCCAGGTGGCGGTGCATACTTTTGAAGACGCCGGTTACTCGAAAGAAACCCTGTTGAGCCGTTATAACGGCGATGTCGGCGTGCTGTTGGGCACCATGTCCAATGACTACCACTACTACGGTTTCGAGAGCAACGTATTCCGTGGCTCGATGGCTTCCGGGTCAGGCATGGCGACCATTCCGATGACGGTTTCTTATTTCTACGGCCTCACGGGTCCGAGCCTGTTTATCGATACCATGTGCTCGTCGTCCTCGACCTGTATCCACACCGCTTGTCAGATGCTCAAGCATGACGAGACCAAGATGGTGTTGGCGGGTGGCCTCAATTTGATGTATCACCCGTACACCACGGTGAATACATCCCAAGGCAATTTCACATCGATCACTTCGGAGTCGGTCAACAGCTACGGGGTGGGTGCTGATGGTACGGTGATTGGTGAAGGCATCGGTGCAGTACTACTCAAGCGTTTGGATCGGGCCATTGCCGATCGGGATCAAATCTATGGCGTCATCAAAGGCTCAGCGATGACGAATGCCGGCGAGCGTAACGGCTTCAATGTGCCTAACCCGGATTTGCAAACCCTGGCAATTCGCCAAGCGATGGATCAGGCCAAAGTGCATCCGTCTTCGATCTCCTATATCGAGGGCCATGGCTCTGGCACCAAGCTAGGGGACCCGATCGAGGTGTTGGGACTGAATAACGCGTTTCGCTGGGCGACTGACGACAAGCAGTTTTGCTACCTGGGTTCGATCAAGTCGAATATCGGCCACCTATTGGCGGCGTCGGGCATTGCCGGCTTGACTAAAACCTTGCTGCAGTTCAAGCATAAGCAGATTGCGCCGTCGATCCATTCGAGCCAGCTCAACCAGGATATCGACTTTGCTGATACGCCGTTTGTCGTGCCACAGCAGTTGATCGAATGGCGCCAGCCGGAGCGCATCATTAATGGTCGCAAGCAGGTATTCCCGCGTCGGGCGGGGCTTACCTCGATTGCTGCCGGCGGCATGAACGCCCATATGATCGTCGAGGAATACCCAGAGCCAGCGGACAGCGCCGGACAAATCTCAGAAGATCAGCTGGTGTTTGTCTTCTCGGTGCACAAGCTGGCGTTGTTGGCGCAGAACCTGACAAGCTTTAGGGATTGGCTGGCGAGCAGTGACGCACCGCTGGCGCAAATCGCCTATACGCTACAGGTGGGCAAAAACAACCTACGCAACCGGCTGGCGATTCGCTGTCGCACCCGCCAGGCGCTGTCCCGTGCGCTTAACGCTTGTATTGACGGGCATTATCAATCCAGTGCGGACAGCAAGATCTTCTATCGCTTCCAGGAAAGCGACGCGGTACAGCCGCTGGAGTCCGACTTAAACGATCCGTTGGCGCCGCTGCTGACCCAGTGGCTGAACGGCGATAGCCAAGTCGATTGGGCCAGTCTGTATGCCCAACCGCCGGTGCGGATCAGCTTGCCGGCCTATCGTTTCGAGAAAACGCGCTGCTGGTACACCGAGGAAGGTTACGAGTCGTCGATCGTCAATCCGCTGATGTTTAAAAACAAGCTGCATCCACTAGTGGCAAAAAACTGCTCGACTCCGCAGCCAGGCGCGATATTCCGCACCGACTTCGTCGAAGACGAACTGCTGGATTACGTCTACAGTGGACGGGGCGGCCGGCGCTTGAGCGCTTTCAATTTTGCCGATGTCGCGCTGGCGATGCCGGCATTGGCGTCGCGGTTTGACGGCCGCACGCTGTCGGTGTCCTGTGCGTTCGAACACTATATCGCCGACTGGACGACGGTGACCGGGCTGGAGTACCGGCTGTTCGAGATTGACAGCGAGCAACTGGAGCTAGAGTTTGATTTCCGTCGCAGTGGTGAACAGCCTACCCACCTAGGCTTTGCCGTGATCAACCCACTGACTGGCGACGAGCCGCCCCTACTGCAACAGTGGTTGGATGATGCCCGTGAGTTGCTCAATCGCCAGGCACTGCAGGCGGGCCGCCAGCTCAGCGCCGCCGAAGTCAGTCAGCGACTGGCGCAAGCCGGTTATGATTTCGCCCCTTATCTGGACCATGACGGCGAATTGGCAATTGGCCGCAGCGGCTTGGTGCTGAAGGGCCGGCCGCCAGTTAACCGTCACAACCATTATGCTGACAACGTTCAGCTATCGCCCTACCTCGCGACGACCATTGATAAGGCGCTCTACTTGTTGCTGGATGAGCTAGGGTTGCCGCAAGGTCGAGTCATTGTGCGTAATATCGAACGGCTTTGCTGCTACCACACGCCAGCAGGGGGCTTTTCCGTCGTGCTCTCGGGAATTGGGCTGAACGATAACGAACTATCGCTTAGCTTACTTGTGCTGGATGAGCGGGAGAAAATTTGCGTCAAAGTAGACAAAGTGAGCCTGTATCTTGGCAAACAAGAGGTAGCGAGTGTCGATCGAAAGCACGACTTACTGACTGGGACAGTCGAAACGGCCAATATGCCGGCCGCTGTTCTCGCCCGGCCGCTGCTTGAACCGGCGGGCCAGCCTACTGCAGCTAGCGTAAGAAAGCAGGAGGCGAAGCCGCAGGCTGATGATGGCGAAGCTGGTTTTAGCGAAAAAATTCTTGCTTTTATCCAACAAGAGTTACAGGACAAGTTGGGTTTTGCGGCGCAAGACATCGGCGAGTCAACCCAGGTGCATGATTTAGGGCTGGATTCGATTATGGTCGTGCAGCTGACCGATAGCGTGAACAAACGCTTCGGTACCAAACTAATGCCTGATTTGTTTTATGAAAAGCAGCAGCTCGGCGAGTTGGTGGCAAGGCTGGAAGCCGCCTAAGGCGATTGACTGAATCTGACGTATCGGCCCGGTACGCAATGCTGCCGGGCACACCAGGATGGGAAGGGCATTCAGAGCCATGGAAAAGACAACTGTAAACGATCTAAATGACGTCAGCCTGCCCACCCAGCGGCGTGCCGGACAACGGCAAACCGCGCAGCAGCAGACCCGACGGCAAATCGGCGGTGGCGTAGATCGCGGTGTTAAATCGGAGCCGAACGCTGGCAAAGTGGCGATCGTGGGTTTCGCCGGGCGTTTTCCCGGCGCCGATAATATTGAGGAATTTTGGCATTTACTGGTGCAGGGGCGCTCGGCCATCGGCGAGTTTCCTTATTGGAACCTGCCGGGCATCGCCGAACGCCGCCACCTGCGGAAAGAATTTGCTTGCCCGGGTGGCTTCATCAAGGACCCAACGGCGTTTGACGCCGATTTCTTTAAAATCTCCGCGCGTGAAGCTGAAGCGATGGATCCTCAGCACCGCATCGTGCTGGAGCAAACCTGGGCTGCTTTCGAAGACGCGGGGATTCCTCCGCAAAGCCTGCGCGGCAGCGATACCGGGGTTTATATCGGCGTATCGTCAGCCGACTATAACGGCTTATTGGCCCGCACGGCGGCAGGTGCCCACGATGCGACCGGCAATGCCCACTCGATCATTGCCAACCGTATCTCCTACTTGTTCGATTTTCACGGTCCCAGTGCGCCGGTCGATACGGCCTGCTCTAGTTCGTTGGTGGCAGTGTACAAGGCGGCGCAATCTATTCTTAACGGTGACTGCACGGTAGCCGTCGCCGGTGGGGTCAACCTCTGTTTTGAGCCCATGGTGTTCATTGGCGCCGCGAAGGCGGGCATGCTAAGCCTTAACGGTCGCTGCAAAACCTTTGCCGCTGATGCCGACGGCTATGTGCGGGGCGAAGGCGTTGGAGTGTTGATCCTCAAGGATTACCAGCAAGCACTGGCCGATGGTGACAACATCGTGGCCACGATTATTGGCTCGGCGAGAAACCATGGTGGCCACGCCAATTCCCTGACCGCACCTAACTCCACGGCGCAGGCCAATCTGATCAAACAGGCTTGTCGGAGCGTTGATATTGACAGCATAGGCTATATCGAGGTCCATGGGACAGGGACGCGTCTCGGCGATCCCATTGAGATCAGCGGGCTCAAGCAGGCATTTGCCGAACTGGGCCGTAGCAGCGAGCGGCGCTGTTACCTCGGATCGGTAAAAACCAATATTGGCCACCTCGAATCGGCTGCTGGTATTGCTGGATTGATCAAGACGTTGCTGGTTCTCAAGCACGGTTACCTACCTAAGAGCCTGCATAGCGAGCAGCTTAACCCCTATATCGATTTGGCCGGCAGTCCTTTTGAAGTGTTGCAGCAAGCGCGGGAGTGGCCGCAGCCGTCCGACACGCCTCGTCGTGCGGGTGTCAGTTCGTTCGGTTTTGGCGGCACCAATGCTCACATCGTATTGGAGGCGGTTGAACCTCCGGTCGGCGTAACGGCACAAGGCAGCGCTGCGACGATCTTTCCAATATCGGCCAGGACGCCTGACGCGCTCAAGTCGCGAGTCAAGCAGTTAATTGACTTTATAGCGCAACGGCCTCAGCTTGCGTTACCGGATTTGGCCGCCAGTTTACAGTTGGGCCGTGAGGCGATGGAATGCCGGCTGGCCATCGTGGCAGACAGTCGAGATAGCCTTCTGGACCAACTCGGACACTATCTTGCCAACGGCGACGATCAGGGCGACGAACCTGCCGACGACATTGCAACGGGTGAGGTACTCCGAGCGCTGCAACAACAGGATCGCGACACGTTGCTCGCGTTATGGTGCCGAGGGGCCACCGTTGACTGGCGTCAGCTTTATCCTGATGGCCGGGCGCATCGAATCCCGTTGCCGACCTATCCGTTTAGCCGTGAAATTTACTGGATCAGCGATGCTCCGGTGGTTGAGCGCTCGGGCGAGCCGATCCTACATCCTTTAGTTCAGCGTAATACCTCAGATCTGGCGGGACAACGTTTTAGTAGCCGATTTAATGGCAACGAATTCTTCTTTGACGAGCATCGGGTCAATGGCGTCAAAATCCTGCCAGGGGTCGCTTACTTAGAAATGGCCAGGGCCGCGGTCGAGCTGTCGCTGGCCGACGATGAGACGCTGGTCCAATTCAAGCATATTGCTTGGCAGCACCCGATGCGCCATGACAGTGGCGAGCTGGCAATCGACATCGAGCTGTCAGAGCAAGACAATGGCGAGATTCTGTTCGAGATTCTCGGCGCTAGCGTGGATGGCCCAAGCTACTGCCGCGGCGCGGCGTTGGTCGGCGCGGCTCAAGCCTTACCGCAGCTGAATTTGCCGGCCATCGCCGCTGCCACCGATCAGCATCGACTGGAGCCACAGCAGTGCTACCAAATCTTTGGCGAGATGGGGCTGAATTATGGAGAACACTTCCGCGGGATCAGCGAATTACAGGCGGGCAACGGCCAAGTGCTGGCTAAATTGGCGTTGCCCGGCGAGCCCTCAGAAGCTGACGAGTGCGACAAGTCGCTGCGTTTGCCTCCCGGCCTGCTCGATTCAGCGTTGCAGGCGGCGTTAGGACTGGCGCTGGTAGATCCGGCTCAGTCGGATGCTCGCCGTGAGCCACTCGTACCCTTTGCGCTGGATGGCGTGATTTTGGGTGATCTTAACCTGCTCGGCAACGGTTGCTATGCATGGGTACGTTATGCCGCTAATCACCATCCCGGACGAATTAACAAGTTGGACGTGGATCTGTGTGACGCCCAGGGCCGGGTGGCGCTGCGTCTGCTTGGCTTCTCGTCGAAAAGATTGGATAGCAGTCAGGCTAAGTCGCTGGTGATGGCGCCAATCTGGCGGGATAAAGCGCCACGCCAGGACGGTGAACGGCACTACAACCGGCAATTGATTTTACTGGCGGGTAATCAACCCATCATGCTGGATAAACTGGCAGACTGCTGCCAGGAGCGGATAGCGCACCGGCAGATCAACGTCGAGCGATTGCCTGCCGCTGCGGAGGATCCTGCCTGCGCGTTGCAATCCTTGGCTGGTGTTTTGCTTGATTATCTGAAAGAAAACCGGTCGGATAGTTTGGTGCAGTTGGTCCTGCTTGACAATGATCATGGCCCACGACTTACCACCCCGGTCTTCGCTTCACTGCAAGCGCTGCTCAAGACCGCCAAAAACGAAGGACTGATCGCTGCCGCCCAGTTCATCGAGGTGTCTGGAATTCATTCGCCTGAGCTGCTGGCGCAGTTATTGATTGAGAGTAGTGAACAGGAGGACGAGCGAGTTCGTTATCAGGGTAGCGTTGGAACTCGGTATCAGCGCCAGGTGGCGTCTTGGCGAGAAACGGCGTTGGCCGCTGCCGGAACCGCGCCGTGGCGCACTGGCGGTGTCTACTTGCTGACCGGCGGCGTCGGGGGAGTGGGGCTGTTGCTGGCCGAAGCGATAGCCCGGGAAGCGCATGGCGCCAAGTTGATCCTGGCTAGCCGCTCGGCTGGCCAATTGTCGTCTAAAGCGGCCGAGCGGATCGCCGATATCAAAAAGTTAGGCGCTCAAGTGCATCTCGAGGCGCTGGACGTGGCGGATCGGACCGCTGTCGATGAACTAATCGCGCGGTGCGAGCGGGAGTTTGGCGGTATTCATGGCATTTTTCACTGTGCCGGTCTGACCCGGGACAGCTTGCTTAACAACAAGAGCGAGGCCGATTGGGCGGCGGTGCTGAGGCCTAAGGTGGCGGGGGTGCTGAATCTGGACCGGGCTAGCGCTCATCTTGCG
Source organism: Mycetohabitans sp. B2 (assembly GCF_021733735.1). Classification (NCBI taxonomy): domain Bacteria; kingdom Pseudomonadati; phylum Pseudomonadota; class Betaproteobacteria; order Burkholderiales; family Burkholderiaceae; genus Mycetohabitans; species Mycetohabitans sp. B2. The sequence goes on along the minus strand of NZ_JAHKSP010000034.1, from coordinate 104,223 downwards.
CTAGATTGTTTTGTCCTGTTTTCGTCGGTTTCCGCGGTGATTGGTAATGTTGGCCAGGGCGACTATGCGCTGGCTAATGCCTTTTTGGACGAGTTCACCGGCTGGCGTAACCGCCAGACCGCTGCGGGTCATCGCCATGGCCGCACGCTCGCGGTGAACTGGCCGTTATGGCGCAATGGCGGGATGCAGATTGATCCTCAACGCGAGCAACTCATGGTCGAGCAGACTGGCATCCAACCGTTGAGCGATCACGGTGGCCTGGAGTTGCTGCGTCGGGCGCTTGCCGATACCAGCGCACCTGAGCGGTTGATGGTGTTGGAAGGCAATACCGCCAAAATTAAAGCCTTTATCGCGGGGCAGTGGCATGAGCCGGTGTCGGCTATGTTTGACGAGCCGGTCGCGGCTGAACAGCTTGCTGTGCCGATGACGCAAGTTCTAGTTGACGAGCCGTCGCCGATGGCCAACGTCAATGACGAATCAGTGCACCGGGATTTGACCGAGCCGGCGATCCGTTATTTCAAGCAATTGCTCTCGACGACGCTGAAGCGGCCTGTAGAAAAAATCGACAGCGATGGCTCCTTCGAACGCTACGGCGTGGACTCGATCATCCTCACCGAGCTGACGACTAAACTGGAACAAAGTTTTGGCTCGCTACCGAATACGTTGTTATACGAATACCAAACGGTGCGTGAGCTGAGCGAGTACTTTATTCATCATCATCGCGACGCGTTGCAGCAGCGGGTGTTGGGCGAGCCGGTTAATCGGCGCACGACCGCCAAGAACGAACAGAAGACAGAGCCGGTAGCGCAGGTAGAAAAGGCCGAGCAAATAGCCGTTGCGACGCAGCTGCCCGCGCGCAAGCGTCGTCGCCGCACTGCGCAGCAAGATACCCCGTCAATGGCCAATTCAAGCCGTGAACTGGCGATCGTCGGTATAAGCGGGCGCTACCCTGGTGCCGAAGATTTGGAGGCGTTTTGGCACAAGCTGGCAGGCGGCGAAGACCTCATCAGTGAAGTGCCCACGCAGCGCTGGGACCATCAGGCTTATTTTGCTGACCAGCGCGACCGGTTTGATAAGACCTATTGTAAATGGGGTGGTTTTCTCGATGGGGTTGAAGATTTTGACCCGTTGTTTTTCAATCTGTCGCCTCGTGAGGCGGAAATCATCAACCCCAACGACCGGCTGTTCATCGAAACTTGCTGGAACTTACTGGAAAGCGCCGGGCTGACTCGACAACGGTTAAAACAGCAGTACCAGCAGCAGGTTGGCGTGTTTGTCGGTGTCATGTACCAACAGTACCAGGCGTTTGAAGCGGACTTCGTCAGAGAGTCGTTGGTGTCCGTGACTTCATACAGCGCGATTGCGAACCGGGTCTCTTATTTCTTTGATTTTCAGGGGCCGAGCTTGGCGATCGACACGATGTGCTCGTCGTCGATCTCCGCGATCCATGCCGCCGGTGAGGCACTGCGCAACGGCGATTGCCGGCTGGCGATTGCCGGCGGCGTTAACCTAACGCTGCATCCGAAAAAATACATCGGCCTGAGTATCGGTAAGGTGCTGGGCAGCCACGCCAGCAGCCGCAGCTTTGCCGACGGCGATGGTTATTTGCCGGCGGAAGGGGTCGGCGCAGTCTTGCTTAAGACACTGGCCGACGCCGAACGCGATGGCGATCCAATCCTGGCGGTGATCAAGTCGACCGCCGTCAATCATGGCGGCCATACCCATGGTTTTTCGATGCCCAGTGCCAAGGCGCAGGCAGCGCTGATCGACAGCAACTTCAAGCGGGCAGGTGTTGATCCGCGCACGATCAGTTATGTGGAGGCGGCGGCGAATGGATCGGCAATGGGCGACGCCATCGAGCTAAGTGCGCTGAATCGAGTCTTTGGCCAAGCCGGCGTGGCCCACCAATCTTGTGCAATCGGCTCAGTCAAGTCGAACCTCGGCCACGCCGAGGCGGCTTCGGGCATGTCCCAACTCAGCAAGCTGGTATTACAACTGCAACACCAGCAACTGGCGCCGTCCTTGTTGCTTGGCCCGCTTAATCCTAAGCTGGACTTCGAGAATTCACCTTTTGTATTGCAACGCGAGTTGGGCCATTGGCCTCAGCCCGTGGTCGAGACGGACGGGGTAAGTCGACAATATCCGCGCCGGGCAGCGCTCAGCGCTTTTGGTGCTGGCGGCTCCAATGCTCACCTGGTGCTTGAAGAATATCAGAAGCATCAGCAAACCCCAGGACAACTAGAGGGCAATGTAGCGCAGGTCGAGAACGGTGTTCTTTATATCGTGCCGATATCGGCGAAAAGCGTCCGCTCATTGCACCAGGGGGTGTCGAGGTTGGCCCGCCATCTCGATACGCATCCGGATTTACGAATCAACGACGTTGCCTACACTCTGCAAGTTGGCCGTGAAGCGATGCCGTGGCGGCTGGCGTTGCTAGTGAAAAGCATGGACGAGTTACGCGCTGCACTGTACAAGATTGTGCAGGTGCTGAACCGCGGTGACGGGATGGCTGCGTTGGAAAAGCTCAATTTGCCTTTGTTCTTTGGCAATATTGACGAGGTACCGGCGGCGATAGCTAGCCTGCTATCCGGTCCTGGCGCAGACGCGTTAAGCCGTAGCCTGATGGCTGCCGATGAGCGACAACAGCTGGCGCTATTCTGGACTCAGGGCGGTGAGATTTCTTGGGACAATCTAGCGGAAAATACCTCTGCTGGTTATGGCGTAAAAATCGTCTCATTGCCGACTTATGCTTTTGATAAAAAACGCTACTGGCTCGAGCAGTCCAACACGCCAAAAACGTTGCATGACAACGCTATGGCGGCTAGCGCTACGCAGCAGACCTCGGACAGTACGGCAGTGAACGTGGTCGATGGGCATGTTAGCCACGAGGAGACTGCCGCTGAACATGGGCTGCGCGTGTTGGCTGATTTGCTGGGTATGCAACCGCAAGAGTTGTCGCCGGCCAAGCCACTCAGTGTCTATGGTGCTGACTCCATCGTCATGGTCCAGTTGGCAATGCGGCTACAAGCGGAAATCGATCCTGAGTTAGCGTTGGCCAACATCCAGCAGTGCGTCACGATTCAAGACTTGCTTGCGTTGCTGAACGAACGGGGTGAGCGGGCGAGCGCAAAAGGGCCCATGCTGCCAGTGAAAATCAGCGAGCTGTTTACTCGTCCAACGACGCATTTCTTGGAGCTGCAGCGGCTCAATACGGTGGACGATGGCCGGCCCATCTTCTGGTTCCATGGTGCTCTAGGCGGCACTGAGATATACCAAGAACTGGCCCAGCATATCGACCGGCCGTTTTTCGGACTTCAAGCCAAGGGATGGATGACCGAGCGCGAACCACTTCAGGGCATCGAGGCGATGGCGGCATATTATGTTCAAGCGATCCAATCGGTGCAGCCCCATGGCCCCTACGATCTTGGCGGTTACTCGCTCGGTGGCATGCTAGCCTATGAAGTGACCCGGCAATTGCAGGAATCGGGGGAAGCGGTAACGACTTTGGTGATGCTGGATTCGCCGGATGTCACCGGTGAGCGCACCGCCAAGTTGGCCGATAAGACCCGACTGCTACAGGCAGTCAATATGTCTTTGCAGATGACGATCAGCGACACGCCTGAACGTTTTGCCGAAGTGTTAATTCACCGGGACGAAATTGATCTGTCGTTGCCGCATCAAGAATATCGGCAGCAATTGATGGCGTTGGCGCGGCAGCGAGGGCTGAAGATAAGTGATGACCGGTTGCAGCAGATGATGGAGCAAGTGGCGCGGATTCAGCAATCCTACCAAGTGGAGCACTATCAGATTCTGCCGTTGCCGAAGGCCGAGGAAGTTGCCTGTTATTACTTCCGTAATGCCAGTGGTTTGTGGATGGGAGATTTGGAGCCTTATTTTTCCACCGACAGCCAAGAATTCGCGGACTTTAATCACACAAACTATTGGCAAGAATGGCAACGACAATTGCCAAGCTTTGAGATGATTGAGGTGAACTCATCCAGCCATATGACGTTGTTGACCGAACCCGAGGTGTTTGACGTGATCGCAGAATTCTGCGTGTCGCTGTATGGGCAAGAGTTGATTGAGGGTAAGTGCGGTGTTAGGACTGTCTTGACGTAGGAGGTTGCTTCGGCGCCTGCGTGTTAAAAAGGGTCCATCTGCCTATGAAGTGACCCCATACAGTTGGGCTGTGTGACAGCTATGCCTGCGCGAACTGAGCCCGGTACGCCACCGGGCTCAGCCTCTCCTTCCTGCGGTATGGCCGCGGTGATGCGTCGATAGCCGTACCGCCCTTTGTGCATGTCAAACACCGAACGGATCTTGGCCTTCAAGCTCGCGTATTTGTTGCCTTAGCTCAAGCACGATGTGCGTTTTCACTGCGGCGCTGCCTGCTTCTTCGCTTGAACTAAGGCGTCAAGTTTTTTAGGTAAGCGTTCTCCATGCGAAGGTGGTTCAACTCGTCCAGCAGGTCCTGGCGAGTGCGTACCTCGTCATCACGCAACTTAGCCTCAGGCTCGTTGATCGACTGCTTTTTCATTCTTATGCGGTACACGGCAAGCGTCGATTTGTCCGGCGGAGCAAGCAAAAGTTGTTCGAAGCATGCCTTGCGCCGGGCGCCTCAGTTGTTTGTCGGTTTAAGTAAAGATAATTTGTTTGAGGTTTATACGATGACGTTCTATAGTGGTCGGAAGCCACATCGTTGAAGTTGCGCATGACAGCGCAGTACGATACTTCAATATATTGTGGGTCAGCGGCTAAATGATGAAGTGATCGGTCAGCGAACGGGTGCCTAACGATAGTCGTTCCTGATAGATAAATTTGATGTCTGGAGGAACAAGATGAAGAAGTACCCCAGCCATAAACCGAATGGCGCCGTGTCTGTGCAACGCCTCTGCTTGCCCTGCCTATATTGTGCTCTTCAACCGTCCTGCGTAACCTAAGGCGTTTGCGCGCCTCTTTACCAGTGACATCTCGCTGCACTTTGGGTGGTCCGCCCGTTTAAGTCATTTGTTTAAAGTGCCGCTGCGTTGGCAGTGCGTGGCATTGCTAAACTACAAATCTTTAATCGATTAGGGATGCTTATTCATCTATCCAGATATGGATAGATGAATGCACGCGAATTCACGATGGCCATCGTCTGCGAGAGTAGAAGCAAGGCCGACACAATGAGGAAGCGTATGGATTCAGAGTCTTCTGAGCAATTTGCGTCTCTAATGCAGCGCATAGGCGCTGCCGAGTCGTCAGCCGTGCGCTCGGTGATCGCGCAAGCCGGTTCGGTGATCACATTGGCACAGCACCATCCTCGCGAATGGATGCGCCAATTCAATCAGCTGCACATTACCGAAGCGCGGCGGCTGCATAATCGAGCGCGCAGCGTGGCGGTGGCGGTGGCACGTCGCTTTCGCGAACAGGAGCTGCGTGGGCGGCGCGCGTTCGAGTTGCGTCATGGCCTGCATGCGCTCACGGCCGGTCCTCGCTATGACTGGTTGTTCCAACCGGATTTTGATGCGATGGCGCAGCCGAGCGCAATCGAGTCACGGACTTCGCCGGTCGCGTACCTGATGCAGCTATATCGGATTGCGCTAGCCTTGGAGGCAGACTCAGCGGACGATTTTAAGATCCGGCTCGCTCAGCGCCGACCGGACATTGCAAAAAAGGTGCTTGATACGGCTGCGATGAACCAACCGTGCCGTACGCTCTCGATTGTCAACGATGTGCTTGCGCATGCGATTGACCAGTATTTGCCCGCGTCGTCGAGCGACGAAGATGACGCGCTCAATGATGCAGTGGATACGGCCTTGGCCGATTGCCGTTACCCGTGGCGTTTACCGTATGAGCATTGGCAGGAACAAATCAATGCAATTCTCGCGTTTGCAGAGCCGCCATTGACGCTGGGCGATGTCGCGCGGCACACGGACAACGACTATCCGTACTTCTACCGCAAAGGCGCGCATTCACCGCGCTCGGATGCGGCGATGCAGCAAAGCACTGGCCTGGGTGCTAACCGGCGTGCGCTGTTAATCGAGACGCCATACTTTCCCGGTTTGGCTACGTCTGATACGGCGCGCTCGCACCGTTATGACCCGCATACGCTCGCGGTACGGGCCACCGCGCTTAGCGAGGACCAGACGACGTTTTTCAAGCGGCATTTTGGTGTTGATACGCTGCCTGAGCTACAGCGCACCGACGTTTTTTGTCTGCGCACGGATATGTCACGCTACGCCTTGGATGAGCTATTTGCACTGCAAACGCACGCGCCCACGGCCTCGCCGAACGTCAAACCCGATCCGGGGCTCGTCGATGCGTCGATGTTTGGCGCGGTGTTTGTCAACAGCGCTTCGCAACCGTCGATTGATATCGACAGTAAGGCCGATCTCGGGCAAGCGCGGCTGAGCGGCGATGGCAATCCCGAACTCGACGCGCAACCAGCACATCGTCTCGTGAATTTAACCGAAGATCGGGCCGATCGGGCGAATCGATTGATTCGGCTCAGCCGCTGGCTGAACCTATCGTACGCTGACACCGATCGCTTGGTGAGCGCAGCGATTATCGCTGAGCAAGGCGAGGCCGTCGAGCGACCGTGGATGACGCCCAACACACTGCGCGCGTTGGGCGTGTTTCAGGACCTGCGACAGCGCTATGGTGTGAAGGCTGAGGATTTTGCCGCGTGGCTGCATCAGATTTCACCGTATGGGCAAGGCACGACACCGTCGCAGTTTGACCGCCTCTTCAATGCTCAGTCGCTGTTTGCTCAGCCGCTGGTGCTCGATGACACGCCCTTCGATATTCGGCCGGCCGAGCACGACGAGCGGGGCAAGCAGACGGTGCAGCACATCTGTGCCGCATTGGGTCTAAATCAAGAAACGTTTCAATATCTGGCTCGCTTGATTGCCGAAGCGAATACTGACAGTGCACCGCAGCAAGACAATCGACTACGGCTGACACGTTCGCTGGCCACGGTCTCGTCTTTTTATCGCATCACAAGCCTGGCCCGCACGCTAAAGCTGCATCCAATTGTGCTGACTGCACTATTGGAAATACTTGGCGATGGGGGGCCATCGTTGGTGAATCAGATGGCGGGCCGGCCCGTAAACCTGACGTACCAAGTCTATGGTTCCGCGGATTTGCTCAGCACGTTAGTGGCCGTAGTCAATTGCGTCGAGTGGTGCCAAGGCAACAATATCGACGTTGTGTGGTTGATACAACATGTGCAGTCGCCAGTCACCCCCACGGTGGCCACCGATGCGGAAAAGAAACTCATCCAGGAGCTCAAAAGCCGACTCGAGCCGGTGCGCGTGACGCGCACTACGCTGCTCGAAGCAGGAATACCCGAGACGATCATAATTAACGGTATAGACCCCATCTCGCCAGATTGGCTATGTCTGTTGCACGATTTGATGGACGAGCAGGGCGTGATACGCGATGGCGTGTCGGCGTCAGACGACGCGTATGCGCTTAGTGCCCGCACAATCCTCATGCAGGTGATCGATGCACTGTATGCTAGCAAGTTCGATGACGCACGTGGCCATCATCGAGCTGCGCCGAGTGCACCGGTGCCTAAGCACGACGATGCGGCGCCAGTGGAGGTGGAAAAGCAAAATCTAATCGAAACACTGTTAGCTGTGGTGTTGCGTGCACGGGCTGCCCAGCTGGCGGTGGTGCAAGAAAGTGTAGCGGGGTATTTGCAGCTGAGCGCGGAGCGCGTGTTGCCGCTCATTGCATGGGCTGGTCAAAGTGCGTATGCACTGCTCGTGTGGTCGATGCAGGCTGCTGACAAGGCGGGCGCTACGCTGCTGTCCACTGCTCGCCGGTTTACGCGTTCGCTTGTGGACGAGGACAACGAAACGCCCGAGGGCTATGACACGATGCTAGTGAAGCTGGCCGAATTGGGCCGGCTCGCGCGTATTGCACAACAGTTTCAGCTGGATGCGGCGATGCTACAGGCGCACGCCCAAAGTTGGGGACGCGATTGGTTTGGCTTTGCTGCAGGCACGATTACGCTACAACACTTATATTATCTGAGCTTGTATGCGCGCGTGATCAAAGTGGCTCAGCACCCGCCAGAGAAGTTGTTGCACTATCTCAAACTGGTTAACGACCCGGAACTGTTTGCCCACGATGGCGGCAGTGGGCCGTCTGAAGATCAGTTGCGGCTGGTGCGCGATGGCGCGGCGGGTAAACTGGCTGAGTTGTTGGGCTGGAGTGCACGCGAGATTTTAACGGTCGCGCAGTCGATTAACGAGCAGGGCATAGTGTTCAATCTGGTCGAGTTCGACAAGCTGCTGCGCTGCTACGCACTGTGCCGCACCACGGGGCTAAATGCGCAAGCGCTGCTTGATTTGGGCGCGCTCACGCTACATTCGCCTGATTCGGCGTACCGCAAGGGGGCGCAAAATGCGCTCAGTTGCTTAACCGCTGCGACGGTGGCCAGCGAACAGTCCGAGCGCGGACCTGTGGCGGAAGTGGGCCAGAGCGTGACCAGCACATGCACGGTGAGCCCCGAGCAGCTCATTGCCAATCATGACGCATCGGACAATATTGCCACCTTTACGCTGACCATCCGGGATTTGGCTGGCGAGCCGCTGCATGGCATTGTGGTGCGATGGAGTGTTGAAGACGCCGGTAGTTTGCACCAGACGCAGACACTGACGAACGAAGATGGCGTGACCACTGTTGAACTTCATCCAGGCGTCATTATGGGAGTGGCCCGCGTGCGTGCGCGCATCGGGTTGGACCAAGTGATTGACATGCCGACGCTGTTGATCGACTGTGATGAAGTCAGTCTGAGATTTACCACTAAGCAACCCAGACCGCCTGTTCAACCACCGCTGGCAGGTGAGCGTGAGAGCGTCGAGCTTTTTGTGCAACTCCAGGACCAGTATGACAATGCCGGCGTGGATCGTCTGGTTCAATGGACGACCACTGCGGGTCGACTGTTGCAGGCTGACACGCATACGGATCGGGATGGCTATGCGCGGGTCAAGCTGGTCAGTCAACAAGTGCAAGACTGCAAAGTGTTGGCCTCCTATGGGACGAAATCAAGCAGAAATTTCCCGACGATTACCTTTGTAGACCGACCGTATTTAGATAGGTCGTATAACCTGCGTGTGATAACGAGCAATGTGGCTGGGGAAGCCATCACCGTGCAATGCCGTATGCTGAGCTTGTCCGGTGCGCCTGCGCCAGAACAAACTATCTGCTGGGGGCTTGCGGCCAGCGGTGAGTCGCATGAGTCCTATACTGATGACAATGGTCTTGCGCAATTTACCTTTCAGCCAACTGAGGCCGGTAGTGTGACAGTGGGTGCGGCTTATATGGGGCCCAAACCAAAGCCGGGCAATAAGTCAAACGATCAGTCGCTCGAGATGTTGGAACAAGCTATCGAGGTGCTCGGCAATCCAACACTGGAGCGAATAACTGAGAGTAACGTGCGCACGGTTGTGGGTGGACAACCGCTCTTATTAAAAGTACGTGTGCAGGCCACGAGCGGATCGAACCAAATAGAGCCCGCCGCTCGCTATCCGGTGAGCTGGCAGATCGGCGAAGATGAGCCCAAGATCGTAAAGAGTGACGTATTGGGCGAAAGTATCCTATCCCTTCCACGTGACCACGCTAATTCATACACCGTGGCGGCTCGTTTGGCCAATGGACAAGAAGTTAAGATTGACGTTAACATCTTCGCGCAGCCTAGATGGGAATTGATACTGAATGACCAACCCCTCACCGATGCGTCATCGCCTATCACGTTCCGGCATAGACAAGCCTACGAGTTGCAGGTGAAGCCGGCGTCAAACCAAGATTGGCTTAAAGACAAAGAGGTCACGTTGACGTGGGACGGTCCCAACGTGATGGGACTAGGGCTAAGCGCGACACCGCCGTTTTTGCAAGTTGAGCCACTGAACGACCTCGAGCAGGGGATAGGTTGGAAGATTGACTGTCGCGGGCGTGAGCGTGCGCAGTTTGCGTTGGGTATCCGTCTGGTCGGACTTGGTCATGTGCAGTGGCTCAAAGTCAACCTCCTGGAGTCGGCCAGCGGTGCCCAAATGAGAAAACGGCCACACGCATAAGGAGCCACGACAATGAGCGTCGATCACCCAATCTTGTCACAGCTTGACGAAAACCGCCGCGATGCGCTGGTGCAGTTCTATCTGGGGCAGATTGCCCCTGAGCAAGGCATTGCGGCCGGTCAACTTACCACGCCCGAGGATCTGTATCAGTATCTGCTGCTGGACAATCAAGTCAGCGCGAAGGTCACCACTTCCTGGGTGGCTGAGGCTATTGCCAGCCTGCAGCAGTATATCCATGGTATCTACAATGGCATGGAGCCGGGCCATACAACACAGGCCTATGAGCGTGACGACATTGACTATTGGCGCCACTGGCAAGCATTGTATTCAGTCTGGGGCGCCAACCAGCTGCTGCAGTCGTATCCGGAAAACTATATTGATCCGACGCTGCGCATTAGAAAAACACAAATTTTTAAGGAGTTTGAATCGTCCACTGCGCAATCGCGTATCAATAGCGATCGGGTGCGCGATGCGGCGCTCGACTACTTGAGGCGCTTTGAGCAAGTGAGCAACCTCAAAGTGCTCAGTGGCTACATTGATGGGCCCACTCATCGTGATGCCGATTACTATTTTATCGGACAGGAAAAGACCGCGCCGCACCGCTACTATTGGCGCAGGGCGCGGGTGCAGCTCGAACCCGCCAACACTCGGCTCAATCCCACCGCGTGGGAGGAATGGCAACTGATTGACGTTGCGTTTAGCGATAATGTCTCGCTGATTCGCCCGGTGCTCACTGGCGGCCGATTGTTCGTTGTGTGGGCCGAGCAGCATGCGAGAGCCGAAACGATGGACAATGACGGGAAGGTTACGGAATACAATTACGATCTCAAGCTTGCTTATTTGAACCTAAATGGTCAGTGGTCGGCGCCGATGACGGCGGGTACAAGGGTCGTTAATGAAAACAACCCGCTGTCGTTTAAGTTGCTCGCGATTGCGTTTGAGAGCTTGGCCGAGCAGGGCGCCATATTGGCCGTGGCGTTAACCCGCGATAATGACATCATTGGCGAATCCAGCGGCCAGACGGATCCCATCATGTGCGCATGGAATGCGGTGTTTGATCCAGTTGTGCTCAATGCGTGGCAAAAAGAAGTGCTCAAAGGGCTGGCCACGCAGCGCTTTTCCGATGCACAGACGCTGCAAAACCGATTTTCCAACTGGGAGACCGTTTTTGAAGGCACGGATTTTGAAGTAGATTCCGTTGAGTGTAAAAATAGTTACCCGCCAGGCGGTGGGATAAACCAGTATTTTGAGCTCGAGGCAGAATGTGTTAAGGGGATAGAAGAGTGTACAATGTTTCAGGAGAAGGAGACAATTAAAACTGAAGTGGACCTCAATGTACGCGGTAGATGTGCGGCGGTGCGGGAAAATTTGCGCATTGAAACGCTGATGCTTCAATTTACGATACTGGATTATGTTGGATGGGATGACCTACTGCTTACGCTTAAGATCGAGGTCCGGCCTGATTATCAAAACCCTTCAGGTGAAAGTCAAGCCACGTTTTCAATTACACAAAATTTCTTTAATTTTGGCCAAGAAATCCAGTTATTAGTTAATGGTCACTCTGTTGAGGGTTTAAAGATAACACCTCAGCCCAATAGCACCACATCCGTTGCCTTTAAGCTGCAAAAAGACATTGAACAGGCGATTATCAAGATGTCGCCACAACAAATTAGGGAGGGAGCTAATTTCTCATTTAAGATTGATGGTAGAGAGCCCATTTCTTTTAAATCCAAGCATAATCGACTGATTATTTATCGGGAGAGTTTTAAATCGGAATGCTTTGGTATTTGGCAAGGTGAGGAAACGTCAGGCGTACCGATTAGTAAAAGTGTGCTGCTTCTAAATGGTGGGGCGGTGAGCCGCTCGGTTCGTACAACCAGTACATCCATTGATGATTCGCCTTATAAGCATGCCTTTGCCTTTGGCGTGTATTCAAACAACCTATCCAATGTAGTTTTAGACAATCAAGATACGCCTGGTTATAACGCGTTCCATGTCAAAATCCGAGAAAAACCTTCGAAACGCCCTACAATCGTGGAGTCTAATGGCGGACAATTTTTAGCATTGAACGATGATGACTTAAATATCAAGTACGTGCGGCTCAACACACTGTTTGCGGGGCAGTTAATTCAGCGCGCTTCGTTCTCATTGGCGCGGCTGCTGCACTGGGATACGCAGCATATCGAAGAGCCAGGCACGCCGGACGCGTCTGAAACGCCGGTGCTGATGGATTTTGATGGTGCCAATGGCCGCTATTTCTGGGAGCTCTTTTTCCATATGCCCCATTTAGTGGCACACCAACTCACAAACGAGTTGAACTACGCGGACGCACAAGACTGGTTGCATTATCTATTCAATCCGAGCGCATTGGTGATTCCGGCCGAACGCGACACGCCCAGTTATTGGCAGGTGCGGCCGCTGATCGAAAAAGGCGATGACGCGTATGAAGTGGACGGGCCGACAGATCCAGATGCCATCGCGTACTCGCGCCCCGAGCACTACTGTAAAAAGGTCTATCTTGATTATGTGCACAATTTGATTGCATGGGCCGACTCGCTCTATCGACGCTTGACACGCGATAGCCTGACCGAAGCCAAATTGCTGTATGTGCGGGCCTTGTCGTTGATGGGCAATGCACCATCGTTTCGCGGCGTGAGCCGCTGGACGCCGGCTAGCCTAGAGGAGCTTGACCGATCCGATGTGACGGCACTCACCACGTTCGAAGCGACACTCGATGACGCAACGCTTAGCAATCTCCCGGCCCAACCCGGCGGGCCAGTGATGCTCGATTTACTCGATGTGCCGGCCTTTCGCCTGCCGCTCAATCAACAGTTGCTCGACGTGTGGGATACGCTAGCCTCTCGCCTTAGCAACCTGCGCCATAATCTCACGCTCGACGGCAAGCCGATGAGCTTGCCACTGTTTGACGCGCTGGCCAATCCGCGCGATTTGCTGCGTGCACAAGCGGCCGGGGCTGGCCCGGGTCAGCGCAATCCAGGCGCGCACCTGGTGATTCCACCGTATCGATTTATCGCGATTTTGCCGCGGGCGCAAAACGCGGTCGACACGCTGTGCCGTTTTGGCGAGCAGGTTCGCCAGTATATGGAGGCGGGCGATCGGTGCGCACAAGAGGAATTACAACAGCGCCATGTGATTGAACTAGCCGATTTTGCTGAACAGTTGCAGCAGCAATATGTAGAACAGGCGCAAGCGACTGAAGCAGCATTGCACGCCAACAAAGCCAGTATTGCCTTACGTTACGACTATTACCGTGAGCAGGTCGAGCGCGACGTGTCGGCCGAGGAGATCGCCGCGCTGGCGGCCAGCAACCTGAGCCAGGTACTGCAGGCTGGAGTGAGTGCGTTATCGATGGCCGGCGCGGCCGCATCAACGGCGCCTAACATCTTCGGTATGGCCAATGGTGGCATGGAGTATGGAGCGCCGTTTCAGGCCGCCGCGCATGGGCTGGCGACCCAGTCAGCCGTTGCACAAATCATGGCCATGAATCTTGAGACGTCGGACCGCTATCGCCGCCGCCGCGAGGAATGGGCACACCAGCGAGATATGGCACAGAAGGAGATGGAAGCGATCGATGCGCAGATCGCGGCACAAGCGGTGCAGATCCAAGCGGCACAAACCGCGCTGAAGCAGCAATGTCGCGCCAAGACGCAAGCGCAGGAGCTCTACACGTTCTTGAGTCAAACCCGCGGCAGCAAAATCTCACTTTATCGCTGGCTGCAAAGCCAAATGGCGACACTGTACTTTCAGGCATACGATGCGGTCACCGCGTTTTGTCTGTCGGCGCAGGCGTGCTGGCAGTACGAGATTGGCGACTACGACACGCAGTTTATTCAGCCCGATGTGTGGTTCGATAATTACCATGGTCTGGGCGCAGGCGAAGCGCTCAAACTGGCGCTGCTGAAAATGGAGTCAGCCTTTGTGCATCGCAACGAGCGGCGGCTGGAGCTGATCAAAACCGTGTCGCTCCGTCAACTGATTGAGAAGCAAGCGGGGAACGAAGAGGAGAAAAAAGAGGCTTGGTCTAAGGTAATTAAGCAATTGAAAGATGACGGTCAGCTGCCGTTTGAGTTGACAGCCCGCATGCTCGATGAAGACTATCCGGGCCTGTATCTACGTCAGCTGTTGCGCGTGTCGGTCACGCTCCCGGCGGTCATTGGCCCGTACCAAAACATTCGCGCGCGGCTGCTTCAAACGTCCAGCCAAACGGTGATCAAGCCCTCTTTGGCTGCAGTGTGCTACACCCATGATCCCAACGATCCGCAGGCAGATACTACCGATATTCGTTTCAACTTGCGCCCGACTGGGCAGATTGCGTTGTCCACCGGCTTGGACGATAGCGGGATGGTACAGATGAGTTTTGATGATGGGCGCTATTTTCCGTTTGAAGGCACCGGTGCAATCTCGTCATGGCTGCTGGAGTTCCCGCGGCACGAACAAGACGATCAGCAGGCATTGTTCGAAGCGATGACCGATATTGTGATTCAGTTTCAGTACACAGCCGTCGACGGGGGGCGTCAATTGGCGCAAGACGTCGAGGCACTGCTTAATGCGGCGTCCAAATCGCCAGCGAATCCGAGCCCGCTCACGCATCGTGGCTCGACCTCCTACGCGCGAGTTTGACTCTTTGAAGAGGATCCGATCATGACAACCCCACGCAAGACTGGCCGCAATTTACTGAAAAACGGAACCTTTGAAAAAAATTTTCTTGACCCTGGCAATGGTTGGGAATCGGCCAATCCCGATGAGCCGGGAGTGGCACAAGAGAAAGATTTTGGCACTGGCCTAAATTACCTGTATTTCGAAAGGGGCATTGTCCAGCAGCGGTTTGCGCTGCCGGTCAACCCAGGCAAGCTGGACGCGACTAACTATGGGTATCAGCTGTCGTTTCAGTATCAACCGACTCGTTTCCAAGGAGGCGAGGAGCCGTACGCCGAGTTGCGCGCCTGGCCCAGTGAAGAGAAAGACCGCGTGGAACTACCAACGGCTGGCTCGGACAATCGCCTGGCCGCTGATGACTATACACAGTGGCTTTCACGCGAGGTATTTTTTAAGTCGTACAAGGACCACGACATCGAATTCGAAGTGCGCTTGGCGTCCGGGCGCAATCCTGAAGTGAGTTTAAGCGTTCCTGAACATGAGCCACCCGAAGCGACGCCGCTAGCCGTGGAATGGCCGTTTAGGGAGGGCGAGCTGCATGTGGCGGGCAGCAGCACCGATGCCTCGGCGCATCCGGGGGTGGCGGTGCAGCTCCATCTACCACCGTTGACGTTGCAGGATGGCAAAGTGCACATTCATTTTGAAGGTAACACGCATATCGCACCGCTGCTGCCCGATGGCCGGGTGCCAATTTGCCGCGGTGCGACACATGTGATGACGCTGTTGCCTGAAGAAGACAATGGTTGGGCCGGGGACGGTCCTTATCCAGGAACTGATGTTTATGGTGAATGGGACAATACCGATGAAGCTGAGCGGCTGAAGGTCACGCTCAGCGCCACTGCGTCAAAGCCTGAAGACGATGCGCAGCACGTCACCGCACCGTGGCGTATCGAGTGTGGTAATGCCGCCAGCGGCGAGATTGATATCACCATTGACAGTGTCTACCATGCTGAGTCTTTTGCATTGCCATGTGCGGTTGGGCATTATCAATTAGCAATTAGCGAGCATCCAGAACCGTCGCATTGGCCGGTCATTCCGTTGAACGAAACGGTGCGGCTGGCAGTGCAAGTGTGCAATGGCGTGGCGAAAGTGCACGCCGATAACGTGGTGGTGCAATGGGAGGCACCGAAGGGACCGAACTTGTGTACCACCGACGAAGCGGGTTGGGCCTATTTTACCTATCAGCCAACGGCAGATAAAACACCTGTCGAGGCGAGTGTCAATGCCCCATATAACATTGAGCCGGATCAGTGTACGTTCACTGTCCGCGCGATTCCGACGTTGCCGTGGGTGCAGTTTGAAGTGTATTTGGATGAGCAACCCATAAGTGAGCAGCCCATAAATCTTAATGCCTTGGACCTTTCTCCGGGTTCGAAACACGTATTGTTGTTCAAGCCCAGTCCACAATCCGTGCTAGAAGGGCAAAGCTTTTACCTAGCCTGGGGTGACAACTCTTCCAATCCAGAAGACTTGGGCGTGTCCTTTGATCCCCTCCTTGGCCAAGAAAGGGAGCTTACAACAGACGGAATATGCTGGACTATCTCATGTACGGAAGAGGCCAGCGGGCGCTTCGAACTGCAACTATGTACGTCTAGGCTGCGCTGTCCGCTAAGTCTAGATTGTTGGATTGCAGACCATTACAAGATTGAAGCTGTTGACCAGCAGGATGTGATTCCCGTCCTAGCGTGGAATGAGACGATTAAAGTCAAGGTACAGATTTTTTCGCTTCATACAGACCGAGCAGTCTCAGGGGCGGAGGTGAAATGGGAAGATAACCAAATTCCTCCCAAGGAGTATAAAATCGGTACTGGCCCAGACGGATGGGCAGAGTGGACTTATCAGCCCTCAGTCGCGAGCCCGCACCAACTCATTGCTACGATTGCACAACCCCGAGAGCAAGAACCGCTGAAACACTGCTTTGATATCGAAGTGCTGGATAAATTTGATTGGTCGTTGTTTGAAGTCACGTTGGATAACGAACCAGTTGAGCTGGCTACCATTGATGCGTTGGATCTGTATCCAGGTTCGGACCACGTATTAGTTATTAAGCTTAGTACACAGTCCATACTCGAGGGGCAGCCCTTCCACCTGGCTTGGGGCGATAATTCATTTTCCCCCTCAGAGATGGGCGTGTCGTTCTCTCCTGCCCTTGAGCAGCCTCTTCAGCTTACAAAAGAGGGGATACGTTGGACCATCTCGTGCACGGAGGAGGCCAACGGGCGCTTTAATTTTCAATTACGAACGCCAAGGTTGCGTTGCCCACTGGATATGAATGGCTGGATTGCAGACAGCTATCAGGTCGAAAACACTCATCAGGAAGACATTATTCCCGTTCTGGCAGAAGACGATACGGTCACGGTCAAGGTTCAGATTTATTCGCATCATACAGCCAAACCTGTGGAAGGGATTGTTGTGCAGTGGCAGGATAACCATACTCCACCAACGAAACACGACGATAAAACCGACAAAGATGGTTGGGTCATGTGGGTTTATTCACCATCGGTAGCAGGCTCCCGGCGAGTCACAGCAACGGTTGATCAGCCAAGGGAAGACAGCCCGCTGGAACAGTACTTTAATATTGAGGTATTGGATAAATTTGAGTGGTCATTGTTTGAGGTGATGTTGGATGATAACCCTGTTAGGTTGGATGAGGGCATGCTCTTGTCATTAAGAGCCGATACGGCTCATACACTGAGAATAACATCAAAATCTTCTGTGATTGTCGGGAATAAAATCGCACTGAATTGGCTCGATGAACCGAATCCTGGTATTACGTTCTTCCCTATTTTGGGCCAGAGTGAAACTCTGCCGGAGGACGGTTTGACTTGGGAAATAACCTGTGACGAAAATTCTGTCGGTGTTACCGACTTGGTATTTTCGTGTGATCGCATACCATGTCATCCGCTCGAATTTTCCGCCGAAGTAACAAAGAAGTTCGCCCGAGAGTTTCAACTGACCGCTTCGGATAAGGCGCAAGGTGATTATTTTGGCGAGAGCGTTGCGATCAGCGGCGATGGCCAAACCGTGGTCGTCGGGGCATATTTCAGCGACCCTGACGGCCTACGCTATGCGGGCGCTGCGTATGTGTTTACCCGGGAAGGTGACAAGTGGACAGAGCAGAAAAAACTTACCGCTTCGGATAAGGCGGAAGATGATTATTTTGGCCACAGCGTTGCGATCAGCGACGATGGCCAGACGGTAGTCGTCGGAGCATACAGGAGCGGCCCTTACGCTGGTGGCAGCAAGCGCGCGGGTGCAGCGTATGTGTTTACCCGGGAAGGTGACAAGTGGACAGAGCAGAAAAAACTGACCGCAAAGGATAAGGAAACGAGTGAGTATCTTGGCTACAGCGTTGCGATCAGCGGCAATGGCCAGACCGTGGTCGCCGGGGCATTTTGGAACGACCCCGACGGCCTAACCAATGCGGGTGCTGCGTATGTGTTCATCCAGGAGGACGGCAAGTGGACAGAGCAGGAAATCTTGACCGCGTCGGATAAGGCGAAAGAAGATCAGTTTGGCTACAGCGTTGCGATCAGCGGCGATGGTCAGACCGTGGTCGCCGGGGCACGTTATAGCAAGTCTAACAGAGTCAGTGCGGGCGCTGTGTATGTGTTCGTCCGGGAGAGCAGCGGATGGATGCAGCAGGAAAAACTGACCGCTTCGGATAAGGCGCAAGGTGATTATTTTGGCGAGAGCGTTGCGATCAGCGGCGATGGCCAAACCGTGGTCGTCGGGGCACTTGTGAGCGATCCTGACGGCCTAACCGATGCGGGCGCTGCGTATGTGTTTACCCGGGAAGGTGGCAAGTGGACAGAGCAGAAAAAAATGACCGCGTTAGATAAGGCGGAAGATTATATGTTTGGCATAAGCGTTGCGATCAGCGGCGATGGCCAGACAGTGGTCGTTGGGGCACACAAGAGCGGGTCTGACAACGAAGTCGTTGTGGGTGCCGCGTACATGTTCCACCAGGTGGACAGCGAGTGGGAGCAGTCGCAAAAATTAACCACGTTGGATAAAGTGATGTCTGATCAGTTTGGCCACAGCGTTGCGGTCAGCGGCGATGGCGAGATTGTAGTCGTTGGAGCATATCGTAGCGACGTTGACAATGTAACTGGGGCGGGCGCTGCCTATACATATATATGAGTTGCCTTGATGCGTTGCTGAAGTATGCAACGTTTCAAACGTACACATCATGTCTGTGGGTGTGACTGTACTCTAATGCGCTTAATATCCATTTTTAAATGCTTAGCGTGCCGTCCATAAAATTAACCTTACGTCGAGAGCGTTGCGATGAACGTCGTCACATCCGCTGGGTCCAGTGCACTGCCTGCCATTGGGCTGTCGCCGCTATCGCTACCCAAGGGCGGGGGCGCAATCGAGGGCCTTGGGGAAACGCTCAACGCCGGAGGTGTCAACGGCACCGTGTTGCTGACACTGCCACTACCCATCACTGACACAGGGGGCGACACACCGGCACTGTCGCTCAACTACAGCAGCGGTGCGGGCAACGGCATATTTGGGCTCGGCGTGAGCTTGAGCGTGCCCAGCATTAGCCGACGCACCGCGAAAGGGGTGCCACGCTACACGGAGTCGGATGAATTCGTCGATGCGAGCGGCGAAGTGTTGGTGCGGGTTGGTGACGTATCACGCCAGCCGTTAAACGAGCGCAGTTTTCAAGTCACACCGTTTGCGTCGCGTGTGGCCAGCAGCTTTGATCGGCTCGAGTATTGGCAAGCGCAAGACGATGGGAGTTGCGCCTTTTGGTGCGTGCAGGCCGCCGATGGTACGCAGCATCTGTTCGGCTATACAGCCGACGCGCGTGTGGCCGATCCGGCTACACCCGAGCGTATTGTACGTTGGTGTCTTGAGGAAAGCGTCACGCCACACGGCGAGCATCTATACTATACGTATCAAAATGAAGATGATAGGGGTATTGATACCCGCGTCCCCGTCGAGCAGTCGCGTGAGCGGCGCGCGCAGCGGTATTTAAAACGCGTGTGTTTCGGCAATCGTCGAGCGTGCGCTAAATTATACTTGCTAAGCGGCATGCCGGTGCCCACCGACTGGCATTTTGAGTTGGTGTTCGACTACGGTGAGCATGCGGCCGACGCGAATGCATTGCCCACGTATGCGCCGCAACGTGCGTGGTGCGCGCGCCGGGACCCATTTTCCGACTATTCAGTAGGATTTGAAGTGCGCACGCACCGGCTATGCCGGCAAGTGCTGATGTTTCACCGCTTTGATGCATTGGGCACAGACCCGGTGCTGGTGCGACGCGTGTATCTTGAATACGACGAACAACCGGTATTCAGCCGCTTGCGCGCCGCGTGGATGACTGGCTATGGGCCCAATCCCGGAAGCGGCGAGCCGGCTGTGGTCAGCCTACCGCCGCTCGAGTTCGGCTTTGGTGCCTTCACGCTGGCGCAGAGCCGGTTTGAGCCGTTTGAGCCGCTCGCGGGGCTGAACGATGGAGCGCTGTATCAACTGGTCGATCTGTATGGCGAAGGCGTGCCGGGCGTGCTGTACCGCGATGGCACAAGCTATTGGTACCGTGCGCCAGTGCGCGCTTCAAGTGGCGATGACGTAATCGCGTACGACGCGTGGCAGCCGCTGCCGCAATTGCCCACGGGCGGGATTGGTCCGTCGGGCCGATCTTCGTTGATGGACTTGACCGGCGACGGGCAGCTTGACTGGGTTGTGGCGCAGCCCGGCATGGCCGGCTTTTTCTCATTGGGCCCGGACAAGCGGTGGCAAGCGTTTGTGCCGTTTAGCGCGTTTCCGACTGAGTTTTTGCACCCTGAGGCACAGTTGGTCGATTTGGTTGGCGCCGGGCTGCCGGACTTGGCGTTGATTGGCCCTAAAAGCGTACGCTTGTACGCAAACCGGCGCGAGGCCGGTTTTGCTGTGCCCGAAGAGGTTGCGCACGAGTCCGATCGGCTGCCCGGCGGCGGGAGCGCCTTCAACGAACTGGTTGCTTTCAGTGACATGCTCGGCTCGGGCCAATCGCACCTGGTGCGCGTGCGTCACGATGTGCTGGTGGTGTGGCCGAATCTGGGCCGCGGACGACTGGGTGCACCGATCACGTTGGCGACGTTGCCGTTTGACTGGGATACGTTTGACCCCGCTCGCGTGCGGCTCGCGGACTTGGACGGTTCCGGTGCAGCCGATTTAATCTATTTGGAAAAAGATCATCTGCTCGTTTTTTTAAACCAAAGTGGCAACGGGTTGGCGTCGCCGGTCACGCTCGCGTGGCCCGACGGCGTACGCTATGCCCCTACCTGTCAGGTCAGTTTTGCGGATGTGTCCGGCACGGGCTGTGCAGCATTGGTACTGACGGTGCCGCATCCGAGCCCGCGTCACTGGATCATGGATTTTGCCGCAGGCAAGAAACCGTACTTGCTTGAACGCATAAACAACAACCGCGGCTGGGATACCCAACTTAGCTACCGCAGTTCTGCACAAGCCTGGCTTGATGAAAAGCAGGCGACGCCTAATGCCGTCAGCCACCTGCCGTTTCCGGTGCAGCTTATCTCGCAACTGACGCAAACCGATGAGGTCACCGGCAATACATTGACGCAGCGCTACCTTTATCGGCACGGCTTTTACGATGGACAAGAGCGGGAGTTTGCCGGTTTTGGCTATTGTGAGCAGTGGGATATCGAGCACCATGCGACAAGTGAGAGGGATGACGACACGCTCACCGCGCCGGTGCTTAAGAAAACGTGGTTTCGCGTCGGTGCTAAGCAGGACGACGACGATCGAGCCGACTACTATGCCGGGGATGCAAAAGCACCATCGCTGGGCGCCACGCGCTGGCTCGATCACGACAATCAGCCGATCGCGCGCCCCGACGCAGTACAGTGGCGCGCACTGTGCGGACGGGTGAGGCGCGAGGAAGTGTATGGTGCCGATGAGACGCCCGCTGCCGCGCACCCGTACACGGTGACAGAATACCGCTATCAGGTACGTGAGATGCCCAATGCGCTTGGCGCAAGCGTGCTGCTGCCGATGCCGCTCGAGCAGCTCAGCATCCAGTATGAGCGCTTACCTGACGATCCGCTGATCACACATGAAGTGTTGCTTCAGGCGGATACGTATGGTTATTCAACGGATGCGGCCACGGTGCACTATCCACGCCGCATCAATCCGGCGGTCCCGGACGGATACCAGGACACGCAGCAGCAGCCGTTGCGCGTGACGCGCACGCAGCACGGGTGGATTCACTTAAATCAGTCCAACGGGCCGTGGCGATTGGGGCTGCCGTGTGAGGTGAAAACGCAAGCGGTGCAGTTGCTCGAGGACTCCAGCGCGTGGCTGGATTATGAGCAACTGAGCGACGGCCGACTCAATACCGCACCGCATGAATTGATTGGTTGGCAACGTCTGGACTATGTCGATACAGAAGGTGCCAAATTGCCACTGGGCCAGGCGACGGTGCAAGGGTTAGGGGCGAGCACGCGTCAGGCTGAGGTGACACTGGCGGCGCTTGAGCATGCATGCGAAGGGTTGCCAGCCCCTGAGGACCTGGAGCACTGGGTTGAGCAAGCGCGGTATCAATGGGACGAAGGCTATTATTGGATCGCCTCACCGCACGCCTATTATTTAGGACCAGATGACTTCTACCGGCTCGGCCATCAGACGGACGTGTTTGGCGCCGAGACCCATCTCGACTACGATGCGTCTGGCTATTGCGTAACGTGCGTGACCGATGCGCTTGGGCATATTACACAGGCCGAGTATGACTATCGACGGCTACAACCGACGTGCGTGATTGACGCAAACGAGAACCGGCACGAAGCCGCGTATGATCCGCTAGGCCGGGTGCGGGTCACAAGTTTCTACGGCACGCAAGGGGAGAAGGAGGTCGGGTTTGCGCCAGTGCGCGACTATCGTACCGACGTGTATTCACTGGAGGCGGCGCTGGCCGATCCGGCCGGTGCGATCCGCCAAGCTGCAAGCGTCTATTACGATGCATTGTTCAATTGGATGGGCCAGTTGGATGTCAACGCACGGCGCTCGCTGAGCGACACCGAGCAACAGCAGCTGTGCGACCTGGGGCTAATCACGCGCGATGCTCACGTGCGTGCGCGCTATCAGTGGAGCACGGCCGCGCCAGCCGGTCTGTCACCTGAGCGCTGGGTGCAGATCCGCTCGCTGTTGTCTGACGCTTCACGCGCCCCCGTGCAGACGGCCAGCTTCATGCATGATAGTTATCCGAATGACGCACAGCGACAGATTCGCTGTACGGTGGCGTTCACCGATGGCTTCGGTCGCGCACTGCAGACCAAACAGCGTGTGGCGTCGGGGCCGGCGTGGACCGCTGATACGCACGGCAACCTAGTGCTTCAAAATGGGCGGCCGGTGAGCCAACACACAGACACGCGCTGGGCGGTCTCGGGCCGCGTCGAATACAACAATAAGGGCTTAGCGGTGCGCATGTATCAACCGTATTTTATCGATACGCCTGGCTATGTGACGGACGTGTCGCTGCGACAAGGCGCGCCGCATGACACGCTTTATTACGATCCGTTGGGCCGTCCGATACGGGTGCACACTGCAGCCGGCTATGAGCGGCGAAGCCGCTTTGCGGTTTGGTTCGACACGCATGAAGATGAAAACGACACCCGCGCTCAGCCAGGTGACCGTTGCCACGACACGCCCACGGTCGCGGTGCGAGACAATCGGGGCTTGACGGTGCGCGAAGTGCAATACAATCGTGTCACCGAGGACAGCGAGCGTCAAGTTTTGGTGACCCGGCATGAGTTCGATGCGAGCGGCGCACTGGTGAGCAGTGCGGATCCACGGCTCGGCGCGCAAGGCCAATGCAATTTCAGTTACCTGCGTACGCTCACCGGCCAACTGCTGCGCACCCACAGCGTCGATGCGGGCACGCAATTGCAACTGCGCGATGCGCGCGGCTTGCTTGTGTGGGCAGCCACTGGCAACGGGCACCGTCAGCGCTGGAGCTATGATGAGTTGAGTCGTCCTACCGCGCGATTTGAGCAGTCCGGCGGTGCGTCCGAAGCGTGTCGCGAACGTTTTGTCTATGGTGCAACGGATAGCGACGCAGCGCACAATTGCCGTGGTCAATTGGTACGTCATTGCGATCCATCTGGTCTGACGAGGGTGGACGACTATGCGCTAACCGGTCAACCGTTGAGTGAAGCTCGCAGCTTTTTAGTAACGCTAAACGCGCCTGATTGGCCCGAAGGCGAAGCAGTGCAGACCGCACTGCTTGAGCCCGAGCGCCACACAACCTTCTGGACCTATAACGCGCTAGGCGAGATGCGCACGCACACCGATGCAGGCGGGCATTGCCGGCGCTTTGAATACGATACAGCCGGGCGACTTCGCGCGGTTTGGTTGCGCTTAGCTAAACAGGACGAGCGCTGTGTCACGTCGGACTTTACGTACAATGCGGCAGGCCAGCCGTTGCAGGTGCGTGCCGGCAATGGCGTAGTGCGCACCTATACGTATGAAGCGGGCACACAACGATTGACGAGTCTGTGCACGCAGCGCGAGGGCACTGCACTGCAAGACTTGAGCTACACGTACGATCCGGTGGGCAATATCACGCGCATTGAAGACACCGCGCAGCCCGTGCGTTATACACGCAATCAGCGTGTGGAGGCGGCGAGCACCTATCAATACGATGCGCTGTATCAATTGGTTCAGGCCACCGGCCGTGAAAGTGCGCAGGCTGGGCAGCAAAGCAACACGTTGCCACCGTGGCACGGCTTGGATGACACGCAACGGGTGAATTACACGCGCGACTACACGTATGATGCAGGCGGTAATTTGCACCGCATTCAGCATACCGGGGCGCAACGCTACACATTTGAGATGACGGTGGCCGCCGGCTCGAACCGCGCGGTACCAGGTGACTGGACAAAACAGCCTGATTGCGTAGACCCGTACTTCGACGCAAACGGCAATGTGGCGCAATTACAAATGGGTCAACCGCTTACGTGGGATGCGAGCGGTCAACTCAGTGGTGTCACCCAAATGGCGCGCACAGACACTGCTGACGATGATGAGCGTTATGGCTATGATGGTGCGGGCCAACGGGTGCGCAAGGTGCGTCGCTGGTACGCAGGCAGCCAGCGGCA
This sequence comes from Mycetohabitans sp. B2, assembly GCF_021733735.1. Classification (NCBI taxonomy): domain Bacteria; kingdom Pseudomonadati; phylum Pseudomonadota; class Betaproteobacteria; order Burkholderiales; family Burkholderiaceae; genus Mycetohabitans; species Mycetohabitans sp. B2. The sequence goes on along the minus strand of NZ_JAHKSP010000034.1, from coordinate 79,370 downwards.
CATCGACGAGGTGCGCTATTTGCCTGGCCTAGAATGGCGTGAACGCTGGCAAGCTGCCACGGACAATGCCCAACAGTCAAACATCAACGAGCGTTTGCAAGTCATTGTGGTGGACGCAGGCGGCATTACAGTACGCATATTGCACTGGGAGCTTGGCCAGCCCGAGGCAATCAATAATGATCAGCTGCGCTACAGTCTGGATAATCACTTAGGATCAAGCACAATTGAGCTTGACGCTGCGGGGCAGTTATTGACCTATGAAGAGTATTACCCGTATGGTGGCACTGCAGTGTGGGCGGCGAAAAGCGAGATTGAAGCAAAATACAAAACTGTACGCTATTCAGGCAAAGAACGCGATGCGACTGGTCTTTATTACTATGGGCTTCGGTATTATCAGCCATGGGTTGGGCGGTGGCTCAGCGCTGACCCGGCCGGAACTGTAGATGGCCTAAATTTATTCGGATTTGTTAAAAATAATCCTTTAAATTATGTGGATGACGACGGCGCTTCTGCAAAAGATATTGCGCTTGATGCTTTCGACGCAATTTTGGTTGTGAGAAAAAGTGCCAAGAAAAACCTTGGCATATATCGTATGAGTAATACTGAGGTAAGTATAAGAGCCCCTATAAATATTATTTCTTCAGCGGCCAGCATTCCAATTAAAGGCGTGGTGGATGTATTGACAGCCCCGTTTTTTCCTGTCGGGCCTAATCCAGCAAATATAGGAACACGGGTGGCATTTGGCCTGATGCAGAGGAATATTTATCCTAATTTGGTAAGGGCATCGGAATACATGAATACAGATTTCCTGGAAAGGCAAATTCATAAAAAAGGGCCGGATAAGGCTGTTGAGGCACTAACTTTCGGTGTGGAGCCTATTGCTGAAGCCTTGCCAATTAAATCTTTAAAGTTGCAGCAGGATATGGAAAGAGTCGATAATTCATGGAAGAGATTAGAAGGCTTGACTCGTGAAAAGGTGGAGGCTGATTATAAAGAAACCTCTAAGCTCCTTGAGTTGGTCAAGCAAAAAGAAGCTGCTGGCTTAAGTGCTCTATCTCAACTCGATAAGCCGATATCTGGTCTTGATCTGCATCTTTATAAACTTAAAAGGCTCGAGAAGGCGCCCATTTCTAAGGCGAAAGCAATGGAAAACCTTGATGCAAGGCTTCTGGAAAGATCTGCAAGGGAGGCCACAATTTATTTGGAAAAGCTTAAAAGTGATTTGCATGATAAACTTTATCCTGCGGATAAACTCAGAAGGCGGATTAATGCTAATTTGAATATAAACCAACTAAGATCGGGAATGCACGCGTATATGGCAGGCAAGAAATGGCAACGATGGGCAGCTGCCAAAAGCGCTTAGAGTCCGTTTGAAAATCAGGGATGCGCGATTCTCTGTAGAAGCAGGCTACTCGTTGCGATATGGATCATGCCTTTGGAACGCCAGTGCGTCGCTCCTAGTCGTGGACCAGCGGGCGCCAACGAACTATTCAGCTAAATCTGGACTCCACAAAGCCCAATATCGCGATTGACACCGAAAGGCATATCGGCCGCGCAAATCAACCTCTAGTACGCTGTGAACTGCTCAGGTAGGCTATGTCCACGGTTTTCGATGCGTGCACAGCACCCTCAGCCTGCCTCTAGAGTAATGTCACAGCGTCTCGGCGCAGAAGGCCGCCGGCGTGATGATGCGCGCACGACTGATACTGCTGCGTTGCAATAGCCCGGCGCGATAGTCGCCGGTCACCAGATAGTCGGCCTCGCCGGCCAAGGACATCGCCAACAGCAACGCATCGTTCGGATCGTTGACCTCGATGCCATCCGGCAGAGGCGGCAGCGCATCCAGCATGATCGAGCGCCGCATGTTGTTGACCATCGTGCCGACGCGGTGCGGCTGAAGCACATCCTTGAACTTCGCGTAGCGGCTCGCACGGCGCAGTTCGTCGATTTGCGCGGCCGATGTTACTAGGTCGAAACGATCCTTCTGCCATGCACGATAGATGGTGTCCGGCAAGCCGTGCGGCGAGAGCAGCGCACTGAGCAACACGTTGGTATCGAGGACGACCCGCATCAGTGCTCACGCGCCCATTGCACGGCTTCGTTCACGATAGCCGTCAAATCGGCCTCGCTCACGTTGGCGTTCGCCGCCTTAGCCTGTTCAACGGCGCGCTCGAAGATATAGGTGCGTACCGCTTCCTCGATGAAGCGCGATAGATCGCCCTTGCGACCGCCGCCTTGCGATGCAAGGAACATGCGGACGGACTGATCCGTGTCGGGTGACACGGCAATATTCCAGCGCACAGTGCTCATAATGCCCTCCATTTGGGTGCTTACACGCATAGGTGTTTATGCGCCATATTTGCCGCGCTTGCAATAGTTCAATAAAACGATCGTTTCTATGGACTACGGCGGAGCAATCGGTACGACGTGTCCATAGGTCAACAAGCCTACGGATGAAAATCGGCTGTCTGGCGACAATTACTTTTGCCGGCGGCCCGCGTTCGCGCAGTCGTGCGACCAGACGACGAAAAAACGCTTACGTTGTTCGGCCCTCAGCACGCACGATTTTGTAAGCCATTGCGCTTTCCTAAATTTTGTACGGGACGCGCATGCCTGGTTCGTCCGCAGGGAAATCTTTCGTATTGCGTGAGACAAGCAGCAGCGAGTGCACCTGTGCCGTCGCCCATGCAATGGCATCCGGCAACCGAATCCGCTTGGTTTTTCGAATCTCCACTGCCCGGTTCGCGATCGCATTATCGAGGGCGACTACATCGAATGAACTGAGCCATGCTCGAATCGCAGATTCTTCCTCTGTGGAGGCACTAACAAGGATCTCCATCCAGGTAATCGTGCTGATCGCACGATATTCATAGCGCTCCAGCTCCTTCCTCGCAGCGTTGATTCCGCTTAGATAGTCGATCAGGATGTTCGTGTCGAAAAGCGCCTTTACCATTCGGAGCGGAGCTCCTGCTGGTAGGCAAGGCCGTCGACTTTCTTGCTCTTCCACAACCCGAGGACGTCTGCCCCGAGTGTGCGCTTGCGCTGGGAGATATACGCCTCGATTGCGTCACGAATGATGGCAGCGCGTGGACGATGTTCGGTCTCCACGATAACCGCCAACTCCTCAATCCGCGAATCCGGTAATTCAACGAGGATACGACTCATAACGGCTCCTTTAAATATATATATCATGAGGGGGCGTAGTACAAGATTCGTATCGCGCCTTGCGCTGGCAGCGTTCTCGTAAGTCGTGCCTAGCGGATATAGGCCTTGGCTAGCCTACTCGATAATAAAAAATGCGGCATGTGAGCCGGGCTAATGACGCGTCCTGCATGCCTCGCGCGCATCCCGCGTCAACAGCTGCCGTGGCCAACTGCTGTCCGCACGCGACGGCTTTTCCCATTGCCGCAACGATCTTTTCCCGCGCCGCAGCGTCGTCTACTCGCAGCGCGTAGGACGGATGCCACGTGGCGACCAGCCACGTATCGCCGAGCCGCACAGGAGCGTGCAGATAGTCCTGCATGTTGACGTTGCGGCGCAGGACCGCCCTCAGCGCCGTGGCACCCAGCGTAACGATGACGGCTGGCCGCACACGCGCCAGTTCGTGCTCTAGCCAATGGGCGCAAGCGTCGATCTCGCGTTGCGCTGGCGTTTTGTGCAAACGCCGCTTGCCGCGCGCAAGCCATTTGAAGTGCTTGACTGCATTGGTCAGGAAAACCGTGTCGCGCGGCACACCGGCGCGGCGCAGCGCCTCGTCCAGCACCTGACCGGCGGGGCCCACGAACGCGCGGCCGGCCAAGTCTTCGTAGTCCCCCGGTTGTTCGCCGATCAGCATCATCCGGGCGGTTTCCGGACCGTGGCCCGGCACCGCCTGGGTAGCATTGCGCCACAATTCACAGCGACGGCATTCGTCGAGCGAAGACGGGACCGGCCGTGACGGCCGCGCGCGCTGCGCGTCCACGATGACCGGCTTGCCTGTCATCGCGCGCACTGTGCTAGCCTGCGCCATACGACGCGCGCCACTTCGCGCGTCGGCGATCATTGCCGGTATCAGTGGTCCCTCAGGTAAACTTTTCCAAAAGCGCACTGGCATGTGCTGGTGCAGCGCTGTTTCGTTCAGCCGCGCCGGATTGAAAGTGCTTTTGTAATAGGCGAGCCACAGCGATTCGACTTCGTCAACAGCGGCACCGGCCCGTATTGCCACCGCATCGCCGGATACGGCCGAGAACTGCAGCGTCGCGCCATCCCACAGCGCCGCGCCTTGTGGCGTGCCGATCCACCAGGACGACGTTCCCATGCGGCGTGCAAAGTGCTCTGCGGCGTATGCCAACACGTCATGCTCGGGTTCGTACCAGGCCAGATATTCCGGCATCGCAGCGCCGCCACGTCGATGAAAACGCACGTACGCGATCATGTCGTGCTTGGCACGACGCACGGACCTGGCCATCGCGTGCAGTCGCGCGCCGTCTTCGTCGGCCGCCGATGCCACTGCCCGATCGCCATGCCACCATCGCCACAGAACCCGATATAAAAGCGCCCAACGTTGCGGCGAACGATACAGCGCGGCGTCTTGCAGCAGTGACGCCAACGCGCTCGAGACGTTCACGCGCAAATCGGCGTTGTCGCTGTGCGCACCGGATGCTTGCGTTCGCTCGTCGCATGCGACCGGTGCGGTGGTTGGATAGTCCAGCGGCATTTGCGCTGTGGTGATGCTTGTTACCGAACCACGTTCGACCCATGTCACGGCCTCTGGTGGCCAACGCGCCGCGAGCGCGCGCAACGCCTGCGAGCGCCAACTGGCGTAGCCGCCATCGACCATCAGCGTGGATGGACACGCGCCATTCATAGTAACGCCAATTGTACGGGCGCGCGCGACAGGGCGCGCCGCAGCTGTTCCGATGGCATATCGACTCGTGCGGGCCTGTAGTCCTGCGCCACAATAAACGATTTGACCTGATCCATTACGCAACGCAGGCGAATCAAATCGTGATAGCGGATCGCGCGCACGCGACGCAACTGCGCCAGCCGTTTTGCATTGCGTACGCCGATGCCCGGTACGCGTGCGATCAGCCACGGCGGCGCGCGATTCAGATCGACCGGAAACGATTCGCGGTGCGCCAACGCCCAGGCTAGCTTTGGGTTGATGTCCAGTGGCAGATCGCCGTCTTTTTGAAACAGCTCTTCAGCACGAAAACCATAACCGCGCAACAAGAAGTCCGCCTGATACAGCCGATGCTCGCGCAGGAGCGGCGGAGCGTACGACGGAAGCGCAGGCGGGCTGTCCGGGATTGGGCTGAAAGCGGAGTAATACACGCGTTTCAATTGGTATGCACCGTACAGCGTTTGCGCAGTGCGTAAAATGGTGCGGTCGTCAGCATCATCGGCGCCCACGATCATTTGCGTGCTTTGTCCGGCCGGCGCGTTGAGTGGCGCCTGTTTCTCGCTCTGCGCTTGTTCCCGAGCCAGACGGATCGATCCCATGGCGCGCTTGATCGTCGACGCGTTTTTCTCGGGCGCCAGCCGTTGCAGGCCGCGGTCGGTCGGCAGTTCGATGTTCACGCTAAGCCGGTCGGCATATCGGCCAGCCTCCAAGATGAGCCGCGGATCGGCGTCCGGAATCGTCTTCAAATGAATATAACCGCGAAATTGGTGCTCTTCACGCAGCGACCGCGCCACATGAACCAACTGCTCCATCGTGTAGTCGGCGCTGCGGATCACGCCGGAACTGAGAAATAGGCCGTCGATGTAATTGCGCCGGTAGAAATCCATCGTCAGATTGACGACTTCCTGCGGCAAAAAGCGCGCGCGCGGGACATTGCTGGAGCGCCGGTTCACGCAATACTGGCAATCGTACTGGCAAAAATTGGTCAGCAAGATCTTCAGCAACGACACGCACCGGCCATCGGGCGTGTAACTATGGCAAATTCCGGCGCCTACGCTGGCACCTAGTCCAACGCGCGCTCGTGCATCTCGTTCAGGCGCGCCGCTGCTGGCGCATGATGCATCGTATTTGGCCGCGTCTGCCAAAATTTCGAGCTTCTTCAGCAATTCCATCGCGATGGTGATACTGTATGTATATACAGTATTATACGCTTTTGCGCGTGGGCCGCAACCGAAGCGTCACCATAGAGCGGGGGCCACGCGACACTATCGCCACGGATCGTTAGCCCACTTTCTTCAGCGCATCCGCTTTGTGGATTGCAGTTTTGCCAGTACGTGCGCTTTTGACTTCGTACTGAGGGTCGCGCGCAGATGCCTTAACGACGTGGCGGCCCGCCTTAGCGGTACCTGTCACCTTACGGGTGACGACACCGTCCGTGCGTCCCCGTGAAGTTTGCCATTGGACTTTGTCGCCTTTGGATAAAGTGGACATACTGATCTCCCGGAAGCGCGGCGGCCGAATTGGCCCCGACGATCGGCTATCGCGCAACAAGCGTGCCGCCCACGGCGCGTAACCGATTCGATAAATCAGATGCCAGGGCGAGGTGAGGGCTTGTTAACTTTCTTAACGACGATTTTTTGCACCGGCGCTTGCGTAGACGTGACTGCCGGCATTGCACTGGCACGAACTCCGCAATGCCTGTCCGATGCCGACGACATGCTTCGCTTCACGCTTGCCTGATTGAGCGTCTGATTGACGTGGACGAGCATTTTTCCCTGGCCCGAAACCGGGCAGCGCACAGCACGCCGAACGAAGTCACGCAGCCACCGTGTTGTTGGCGTGAAATGGCTTTTGTTTATTGGCTATTACGCCGGAGGAGCACGCCTTGCCTCTCCCTGTTGACCTGTCTTGAACGATGGGGAAGGTCGGTCATTTGCCCCGCGCAAAAAACGACGTTGCCAGCATGAAGCGCTCTGCTCGGGGCAGTTTGGCTAGTGCGTAGGCGGTCCACCCCCGGGGCGGCTGCCTAGGGCCCGCAGCGCGTGTTCATTGGTGCTGCATTGGCCTGCGACTCAATCGGCGGCGCGCGTGAAACGCATCGCGGTTCCATCGCGCGTGATGCGCTCCCAGACCGCGCGCTTTTCATCGTCGGTCATGAACACCCAGTTCGACACCTCTGCCGCCGTCCGGCCGCAGCCTTTGCAGACTTCGTCAAATAACGTGGAGCATACGCCGATGCAAGGGCTGTCCGGCTGCGAGTGAAGGGGGGAACTCATCGATAACGCGTCGAAAATGGGAAGGCGAAAACGCCCATGCTAAACGATCCGTATTGGCCCGTCCATCGAGCCTGGCCTGTCTATTGAGCCGACCGTGACGGTGCTCGAAGTGCAGCCAAGCCCGCAATCGGCAAGATTGGCGAATCACGAAGGCATCGAACTATCGCGCTGAAACATTCGCCACGCATTTCCTTCAATTGCCACCCGTATTCGAATTGCGTGAAGAATCTAACACGTACCTCAGGCTAGGGGTCGCTTCAGGAAACGGAAAGCTAGCTCGACAGCGTGCGCGCGTAGGTCAGGTGCTGGTACAGCGTATCGGGATCGGTGTTGGTGCCGCACAGCAGCACGCCGACGCGCTTGCCTTCGAGCGCATCGCGCAGCGGCCCGAGCAGTGCGGCGAGCGCCGCCGCGCACGCAGGCTCGACAGCCAGTTTCAGTTGCTCGAACAAGCGCAGCATGGCCACGCGCAACTGGTCATCGGAGACGGTCACCATCCGGTCGATGTGCCGGCGGCACAGCTCGTAGCTGTACGCCTCGGTGTGCGGCGCCAACAGCGAATCGGCGACACTGCGCATCGGGCCCATCTTCACCGGATGGTTTGCCGCGAAGCTCTTGCTCATCGCGTCGGCCCCTTCCGGCTCGACACCATAGACATGAAGGCGCGGGTTCACCAGGCGCAACGCGGTGGCGACACCCGCACCGAGCCCGCCGCCGCCGACCGGCACGATCACCGCGTCCAGTGCTGGCGTCTGCGTGGCCCATTCGTAGCCGAGCGTCGCGGTACCGAGCACGGTGCGATACCCATTGAACGGATGGATGAAGCAGCGCCGCTCGTCCGCCTCGATGCGTCGGACCTTGTCGAACGCCTGCGCGCCATCGTCGGCGAATACCACTTCGGCGCCGTACTGCCGACACAACTCGATGCGCGTTGGGCTGGCCGTCTTGAGCATCACCACCTTAGCGCTGATACCCAGGCGCATCGCGGCGTGCGCGACGGCGGCCGCGTGATTGCCGGCGCTCACGCACGTGACGCCGGCGCTGCGCTGCGCGTCGTTCAGCGCCAGCAGGTTGGAGAACGCGCCGCGCACTTTGAAGGAGCCTGCGGCTTGGAATAACTCGAACTTGAAGTTGATCGTCGTGCCTTCGAGGGACGGAAAATCGCTGCGATCGAAGGTCGGCGTGCGAATCACCCATGGGGCGAGCGCTAGGTGCTGCGCGGCGATATCATCCAGCGTCGGTACGCGTTGGCCATCAACCGACGCGGGCGTTGTCGATAGGTTCGCCGCGGACGCGGGCAACGGCTTCGAAACAGGCGGCGGCACGGCCCAATCAGACATGTGCATGAACCTCGAGACTGGTGATCAGTTTGTGAATGAATGACTCGCTCGCGCCAAGTTGCTCGAGCGAAACAAATTCGTTGGGCTTATGGGCTTGCTCGATATTGCCCGGCCCGCAGACGACGGTCGGGATCCCGGCACGCTGGAACAGGCCGGCCTCGGTGCCGTATGCGACCTTGCGCTTGGCTTGGTCGGCGGTGAGCGCCCGTACCAGTTGCGTGATCGCCGCCTGCTCGCTGGCGTCCAGCCCCGGGGCAGCGGCGATCTCTGAGATCTCGATGGCTGCGTCCGGATGCTCGCGGCGCATCTGCGGCAGCAGCGTATCACGCGCATACGTCTCGATCTGCGCCAGGATGGCCTGCGGATCCATCGTCGGCAGGTTGCGGAATTCGAACTGGAATTCGCAGTGCGCTGGGACCGTGTTGATCGCGTTGCCACCGGTGATTGTACTGGTCTGTGCGGTCGTAAATGGCACGTCGTAGAGCGTGTCGAACGGCCCGTGTGAGCGGTAGCGCTGCGCGACGTCGCGTATGTGGCAAATCAGCCGCGCCGCATATTCGATTGCATTGAGCCCCTGTGGCGTCAGCGATGAGTGGGCCGCGTGCCCGCGCACGCAGCAGCGGTAGGCATTGATTCCCTTGTGGGCGACGATCGGGCGCATGCTGGTCGGCTCACCAACAATGCAGCCTTCGGGCCGCAGGCCGCGCTTTTGCAGATCCGAGAGCAGCAGGGGGGCGCCGGCGCAACCCACTTCCTCGTCGAACGACAGCGCGAAATGAATCGGCTTGGCGAGCTTCGCCGACTGCATCTGCGGCAGCAAAGCGAGCGCGGTGCCAATGAACCCCTTCATATCGCAGCTGCCGCGCCCGTAGAGCTTACCGTCGTCGATGCGGGCAACGAACGGATCGCTGTCCCATTGCTGTCCCTCAACCGGCACCACGTCGGTGTGGCCGGACAGCACGATGCCGCCGTGTGTAGTGCCGTCATGGGCCGGTACAGTGGCGAACAGGTTAGCCCATTGGCCCGTTTCGTCGTACGTCAGCGTCGCGTCAAGACCGGCTGAGCGCAGGTAGTCGCGTACTGTTTCAATCAATCCGAGGTTGGGCAGGCGGCTTGTGGTATCGAAGCTAATCAGCTTCTCAGTCCACGCAATGGCGGTGGCACTGGCGGGCAGATCGGGCGAGGGTGGAGTACCCGGCAGCGCGGCCGATGAACCGGCCGACGCCGATGTCGCGGATGCAGACATAGTGTGGCTCCCATTGATCACGAGTCGATCATACCCAAAAACGAATCCGTTCCAAAGCGGCGAGGCATCAATTCCGTTAGCGCCGTGCGCACGGAGTTTGACTCAAGCGTTGACTCAGGCGGTTGTGCGCCGTGCATGAGCGGCACAGCGTGGCGCCGCTCATGCGTTGGTCCGCTGCTTGCCCGGTGCGCCTAACGCCCGCAGCGTTTCCTTAACCGTCGCGATCCGGCTCGCCAGGTCAGGACTGTGCAACTCGATCCGCAACTTGTCTTGCCCCGCCAGCTTAATGTGCCGGTGCTTTTGCACCATTTCGATGATGCGCATCGCGTCGATCGGTGGATTCGGGACGAATTGCAGCCCAATCGCGCTTTCCGCCGCGTCGATCTTGATAATGCCTAGCGGCTTGGCGGCCAGCCGCAGTCGATGCGTTTCAATCAGCGCCTGCGCCTGTACCGGCAGCTTGCCGAAGCGGTCGATCAGCTCTTCATGGATGCCGTCGATGGCCTCGCCTGCTTCGCAATTAGCCAGGCGCTTGTACAGCGACAGGCGCTCCTGCACGTCGCTGCAATAATCGGCCGGCAGGATTGCCGGCATATGTAGGTTGATCTCGGTGGTGGCGGCCAGCGGCGCGTTCAAGTCCGGCTCGCGGCCATCCTTTAACGCGCGCACGGCGTCGTTGAGCATATCAGTATAGAGTTGGAAGCCAATTTCCTGGATGTCGCCTGACTGCTTCTCGCCCAGCACCTCCCCGGTGCCGCGGATCTCCAGATCATGCATCGCGAGATAAAAGCCGGCCCCCAGCTCCTCCATTTGCTGAATCGCCTCGAGGCGGCGCTGCGCCTGCCGGCTCAGCGACTGCGGGTCGTTGACCAGCAAGTAGGCGTACGCTTGGTGATGGGAGCGACCGACACGGCCCCGCAACTGGTGCAGCTGGGCCAGGCCAAATTTATCGGCGCGATGAATGAGGATCGTGTTGGCGCTCGGCACGTCGATCCCGGTTTCAATGATTGTCGTGCACAGCAGCACGTTGGCCCGTTGCGCGACGAAGTCGCGCATCACGCGTTCGAGATCGCGCTCGTGCATCTGGCCGTGCGCCACCGCGATGCGGGCTTCGGGCACCAGCGCTTCGAGCGCCGCGCGGCGGCTGTCGATCGACTCGACCTCGTTATGCAGAAAGTAAACCTGGCCACCGCGCTTAAGCTCGCGCAACATCGCCTCGCGGATCACGCTGTCTTCCTCGCGCCGCACAAAGGTCTTGATCGCCAGGCGCTTTTGCGGTGCAGTGGCGATCACCGAGAAGTCCCGCAACCCTTCCAGCGCCATGCCCAGCGTGCGAGGGATCGGCGTAGCGGTCAATGTCAGCACGTCCACTTCCGCGCGCAGCGCCTTGAGGGCTTCTTTTTGCCGCACGCCGAAGCGGTGCTCCTCGTCGATAATCACGAGCCCCAGGCGCTTAAAGCGCACATCAGCGGACAGCAGCTTGTGGGTGCCGATCACAATGTCGACATTGCCGTCGTTGATCGCCTGGATCGCGGCATTGACCTCCTTGGTGGACTTGAAGCGCGATAACTCGGCGATGCGCACCGGCCAGTCGGCAAAACGGTCAGTGAAGGTCTGCACGTGCTGCTCGGCCAGCAGCGTCGTCGGCGACAACAACGCCACCTGCTTGCCGCCGAGCACGGCGATGAAGGCTGCGCGCAGCGCCACTTCGGTCTTGCCGAACCCGACGTCGCCGCACACCAGCCGGTCCATTGGCTTGCCACTGGTCATATCGCCGATCACCGCGGCGATGGCGGCGGCCTGGTCCGGCGTCTCGTCGAAACCAAAGCTTTCTGCAAAGCGCACGTAGTCGCGCGGGTCCAGCGCGAACGCATGGCCCTGGCGCGCTGCGCGGCGCGCATATAGGTTCAGCAGCTCTGCTGCGGTATCGCGGATCTGCTGGGCGGCGCGCCGCTTGGCTTTTTCCCATTGGCCCGAGCCAAGCGCGTGCAGCGGTGCGCTGTCCGGATCGGCGCCGCCGTAGCGAGAGATCACGTGCAACTGCGACACCGGCACGTACAGCTTGCTGTCGCCCTGATACGCCAAGTGCAGGAACTCGGTGTCGCCTTCGCCTAAGTCCATCGTCACCAGGCCCATGTACCGTCCGACACCGTGCTGGCTGTGAACGACAGGGTCGCCGACCTTCAGCTCAGACAGATCGCGCACCATCGAATCGACGTCGCTGGCCTGTTCCTGGCGTCTCCGGCTGGCACGGCGTGCAAGCGGCCCGTACAGCTCGGTTTCGGTGACCAGCGCAATATGCTCGGCCGGTAGCACGAAGCCGGATGCAACGGGCGCGACGGCTAACCCAAACGGCGCGTCGCCTTGTACGAACGCGTCGAACGAATCGAACAGCGACGCTCGCAGATGGTGATCGACGAGCAATTGAGAGAGGGTCTCGCGGCGTCCGGCTGACTCCGCGACGAGCAGAACCCGATGGCCTGCCGTGCCGAGATAGCGGCGCAGTGCGTCAACTGGATCCTGCGCGTGCCGGTCGATTGCCAGCGAGGGCAGCGGCATCGACCAGCGCTGGGCGTCGTCCGAGGATTTCGTGCCGAGCGAGAGCCGCGCAAACGGCTTGGCCAATGTGAAGAAGTCCTGCTCGGATAGGAACAGTCGCGCAGGCGCTAGAATCGGACGCTCGCGCTCATGCGACAGAAACGCGTGCCGTTGCTTTGTCTCGGCGCTGAACTGCCGGATCGACGCCTCGATATCGCCGACCAGTACCAAATGCGTGTGCTCGGGCAGATAGTGGAACAGCGTCGCGGTGTCCTCGAAGAACAGTGGCAGGTAGTATTCGATACCCGCCGACGGCACGCCATTGCCGATGTCCTTATAGATCGGCGCGCGTGACGGATCGCCTTCGAATTCGGCGCGCCATCGACTGCGAAACGCCGTGCGCGCAGCCTCGTCGAACGGGAACTCGCGTCCCGGCAGCAGGCGTACGTCGTGCACCGGGTAAAGACTGCGCTGCGTATCGGGATCGAACGCGCGAATCGAATCAATCTGGTCGTCGAACAGGTCGATCCGGTACGGCAGCGACGAGCCCATCGGGAACAAATCGATCAGCGAGCCGCGCACGCAGTATTCGCCCGGACGCACGACCTGGCTCACGTGCTCGTAGCCGGCCAGCGTGAGCCGTGACTTGAGCTTGGCTTCGTCCAGCCGCTGGCCTTGCTTGAATTCGAAGGTGTACGCGGCCATGAACGTGGCCGGCGGCATCCGATACAATGCGGTCGTGGCCGGCACGACCAGGATGTCGCAGCGGCCTTCGCCCAGGTCGTGCAGCGTGGCGAGACGCTCCGACACCAGGTCCTGATGCGGCGAGAAGGTATCGTACGGTAGGGTTTCCCAGTCGGGTAGAAGCCGCACGCGCACGTCGGGCGCGAAGCAGCCGATTTCCTGCTGCAGGCGCTGCGCATCGACCGCGCTTGCGCAGATCAGCGCAAGCATCGGCATGCGGTCGCGATACGCTAAATGGTAGCGCGCAATCGCCAGCGCATCGGCGGATCCCGAGGCGCCATCGAATGCATAGCGCTGGCCCTCCTTGATGAATGGAACGGGGCAGGCGAACGGGGCGGGCGGTGAATCGGGTAGGGTAGCGGAATAATCGGGCATGAGCAGGCAATGAGGGCTGCGGGCGGCAACTTTAATCGTCTATTATAAAATCCGTCTTACATTTTGACTTTGCACGGATTGTGCGACTTTCGTGACCTCCCGCCTGTTTGCCCTGATTCCCTGCGCCGGCACCGGCTCGCGCGCGGGCTCGCCAATCCCGAAGCAGTACCGGACGATTGCCGGCCGCAACCTGTTGTACTACTCGTTGGCGGCTTTCGATGCATGCTCGGAGTTTACCCAAACCCTAGTGGTGCTCGCACCCGACGACGGCTATTTCGATCCACGGCGCTTGGGCGCGTTGCGCTACGCGGTCAAGCGCTGCGGCGGCGAAAGCCGGCATGCATCGGTGTACAACGGGCTGCTCGCGCTGGCCGAATTCGGCGCGCGCGACGATGACTGGGTTCTGGTTCATGACGCAGCGCGACCGGGCATCACGCCGGAGTTGATCCGCGCGCTGGTGGCCGCCGTGCGGGACGACCCGGTGGGCGGCATCATGGCGATGCCGGTGGCTGACACGCTCAAGCGGGTCAATCCGTCGCAGTGTCCTGCGGGCAGCAACGGCCCGGCAACGCCGCGTATCGGCGCGACCGAGCCGCGCGACAACCTGTGGCAGGCGCAGACGCCGCAAATGTTTCGTATCGGCACACTGCGCGAGGCGCTCGTGCAGGCACAGGCGCGTGGCCATGCGGTGACCGACGAGGCTTCCGCGCTCGAATCGCTCGGCTACGCGCCCCGGGTCGTGCAGGGCAGCTTGCGCAACTTCAAGGTGACGTATCCGGACGATTTTGCGTTGGCCGAAGCGTTCCTCATGCAGGATGCGGCGCGCTGAGCACTGCCACGCCTGCGCGCCCCGCGCTCCGCTTGCCGCAGCGCTCAGTCCACTCAACCCAGCAGGAGAATGACGAATGAATTTACGAATTGGCCAGGGCTACGACGTGCATGCGCTCGTGCCGGGGCGGCCGCTGGTGCTCGGTGGCGTGATGGTGCCCTATGAACGCGGGCTGCTCGGCCATTCGGACGCCGATGCGCTGCTGCACGCGATCACCGATGCGCTGCTCGGCGCTGCGGCGCTGGGCGATATCGGCCGTCATTTCCCCGATACCGATGCGCACTTTGCCGGCGCCGACAGCCGCGTGCTGCTGCGCGAGGCGGCGCGGCGAGTGGCGCAGGCGGGCTATCGCATCGTCAACGTGGACAGCACGGTGATCGCGCAGCAACCCAAGCTGGGCAAACACATTCCGGCGATGTGCGAGAACATTGCGGCGGATCTTGGCCTGGATGGCAACGCGGTCAACGTCAAGGCGAAGACCAACGAAAAGCTGGGCTATCTTGGCCGCGGCGAGGCCATTGAGGCACAGGCCGTGGTGCTACTCGCCAGCCATTGAGGCGCCGCGGCTGCGGCAGCAGCGCGGCGTCGGGCGCTGCCGCGCGCCGGCATTCGCCCGCAGGTGCAATGGGGCTATGCCTCGGCGCTGCGCCGAGGGCGGCCCTCATGCGCCGAGGCGCGTATCAGACCGGTTCCGGACGGCCATTGCGGCTGAGCGGAAAATCGATCGTGACCTCTAGCCCCGGACCGGGCACGCGGTTGCGCAGCCGTAGTGAACCACGGTAGCGGCTGACGAGTCGCTGCACGATTGCCATGCCCAGCCCGGTGCCATCTGCCTGGCTGCGGGCCGTGTCGACGCGGTAGAACGGACGGGTCACCAGACTGAGTTGGTCATCTGGGATGCCCGGGCCCTCGTCCAACACCGACAACTCGACGCGGGCATGCACAAGCTGCGTTTCTATCGTGATGTGCGGGATGTCATCATTCGCACTGCGCCCGTACTTGCGTGCGTTTTCGATCAAGTTGCCAACTACGCGGCGCAGATCCGTCGCGTCCGCATCGACCATCGCGCCTTGCGATAGCCGCGTGGTGATGCGCACGCCGTCTTCCGACGCCATGCGCGCGACCGCTTCGCTGGCGATCACGGATAGATCGACGCGCTCTGGTGCACGCTGCACCGGACGCGCATAGTCGAGGAAACGACCGATGATTCTGTCCATCTGCTCGATATCATCGATCATCGCGACCTTCGTCGCATCGTCTGACGGACTCATTTCGGTTTCGAGCCGCAGGCGGGCCAGCGGCGTGCGCAAATCGTGCGAGATGCCGGCAAGCATCAGCGCGCGGTCTGCCTCGAGTTGCTGCAAATCGCGAACCATCTGGTTAAAGCTGCGGTTTGTCTCTGCTGCGACACCGAGCCCACGCTCGGGCAGCGGCTCCGGCGTCTGCCCCTGGCCGACCCGGCTCGCCGCCATCGCCAGGCGCGAGAACGGCCGGTTCACCAGGCTTGTGATGAATGCCGCCCCGAATAGCGATAGCGCCAGCGCAAACGTGCCCCAGCCGAACCATTGTAGGCCGGTGACGTTGTCGAGCTGTTCCCGATCCAGCGCGACCCAGTAGTCGTCGTCATCGATTTTGAAGCTGATCCACACGCCCGGTATGTCATTGACCGACTGGGCGATGATGGTGTCCTCGCCGAGCCGTGCGCGAATATTCTTCTCGATCAGCCGCGTCAATGATTCGTCCGGCTGCAGCGTGTACTTGTCGGTGGCCTCACGCGGGTAAACCCGCACGCCCTCGTTGCTTTCCAGGTCCTGCAGCAGCGCACGACGCAGATCCGGGTCGGAGTACAGCAGCGCAGTGCGCGTGAGCTTAACGATCGCCACCAGTTGCATCGCGACGCGCTCGGCACGCGGTTCGCGCTCGATCACCCGGAAGCTCTGGAACCATGCGGCCAGGCTCACTGCGATCAACAGGGCAATCAGCAAGAAGGTGCGCCAGAATAAGCCGCCGAACGCGAGCGTCAGTAACCGGCGGTCGATGCGCATCGTAGGAGAGCGTTAGTGAAGCAATCTATCAAGCCGGCGCGTGTATCGC
This sequence comes from Mycetohabitans sp. B2, assembly GCF_021733735.1. NCBI lineage: Bacteria > Pseudomonadati > Pseudomonadota > Betaproteobacteria > Burkholderiales > Burkholderiaceae > Mycetohabitans > Mycetohabitans sp. B2. The sequence goes on along the minus strand of NZ_JAHKSP010000034.1, from coordinate 63,046 downwards.
GCGGTGCGTGCTTAGGCGGCGCCATCGGGAATAAACACGTAGCCTAGGCCCCACACGGTCTGGATGAAGCGCGGGCTGCCCGGATCGGGCTCGATCAGCTTACGCAGCCGCGAGATCTGCACATCGAGGCTGCGGTCGAACACCTCGTATTCACGCCCGCGCGCTAGCTCCATCAGCTTTTCTCGCGACAGCGGCTGGCGAGGCTGGCGCGCAAACACCTTCAGCACCGAAAACTCGCCGGTGGTCAGCGGGATCTCCTGGCCGTTCTTGGTCAACGTGCGGGTGGCCAGGTTCAACGCGAACTCGCCGAACTCGAACACTTCCGCCGTCTCCGATGGCGCGCCGGGCAACTCCGATGGCGCTTGGCGACGCAATACTGCATGAATGCGCGCAACAAGCTCGCGAGGGTTGAACGGTTTCGGGAGATAATCGTCTGCACCCATCTCGAGGCCAACGATGCGATCCACATCCTCTCCCTTTGCCGTGAGCATGATGATCGGCGTGCGGTCGTTGCTGCCGCGCAAGCGGCGGCAGATCGATAGGCCGTCCTCGCCAGGCAGCATTAGGTCGAGCACGAGCAGGTCGAAGCGCTCGCGCACCCACAGCTTGTTCATTGAAGGTGCGTTTTCCGCCACGTATACATTGAAACCCTGTTCGCCTAGATAGCGACGCAACAGGTCGCGCAAACGGGGATCGTCATCGACCACGAGGATTTTAGATGGGCTTTTGGTTTCCATGGCGGAATCTTAGCGCGTTAGGGCCGGACATGAGTTGGGCTTCATTATAGGGTTACATAAGGTTACAGAATTTACCCATGCCGGCGTATGTGGTAAACCGGCCACGCGTAGACTTCGTTATAAGCAAGGGTCTTATGGTCGCAACGAAGAGCAAAATATTGTCGCAAGCAACGAAGGGAACGACATGACGAGGTGGGTGCGATACGTGAGGGCAGGTGCGCTCGGGCTTGCCCTGGGCGGCGCCGTCACCGGCACGATCGTCTACACGAGCCCGGCGTTTGCGCAAGATAACCGCGAGCGGCCTTCATCCCCCAAGGGGCGACACCGGTACACGCCGCCCAAGCCGGCCCAGCCGCCCGCCAGCGAGGCGGCGAATCGCTCCGCCGTGCCTGCCGAGTTCGACCAGCAGCGCAGACGCGATGGGCGCATGACACCGGAGGAGCGGCAACTGCTGCGCCAGCATATCGAAGATGCCGTGCGCGAACTGTACAAGCGATAAGCTTGGCTGCCGCGCGATCATTGACGCCGCGGCGCTGACGGATCTCCATCAAGGGTTTTGAACGCCAGCCAACCTTGCTAGATCGTGCACCGGAGACAATTTCTTATCAGTGGCGCCGCGCTGGGCGCACTCGGCTCGCCGTTGCTTACGGCGTGGGCCCGCCATGCGACGGTTGCCGCACGCATGGCGGGCCCCGAGGTGCCGGTCTATCGGATGACGTTGATCCTGATCGAGCTCAATGGTGGCAATGATGCGTTGAACACGGTTATTCCGTATGAGGATCCGCGTTATCGGCAGCTGAGGCCGACGATCGGGATCGCGCGCAAGGCGGATTCCATGGTGTCGCGCCGCAACTGAACCAGCTCGATGGTGACGGCCATCTGCCCTTCGGTATCGATTTCCGCTCGCTCTATGCGACGGTGTTGCAGCAAGGGTGGGGTATCGAGGCGGCCTCCGTGCTTGGTGCACGGTTCGATACGTTGCCGGGGGTGTTACGCTGAGCAAGCGCCCAGAGACGACGGGCGCCCAGGGATGGGTGCCGTTGCGGGCGCCAGTGCGTCAGTGCGTGCGCCAGGCAATCCACAACTTGCGCAGCGGCGTTAGTGCGATGCGCTGATGCAGCACGCGATAGTCTTCCGCCTCGAGTTCGCGCAGCAGTGCCAACGACATGGCGGCTTGTGCGCGGAGCACACGCTGCGTCCGGCGCTCGACGGCCGGTATCGCGCCGAGCGCATCGGTGAGCGCGCGACGCGCACGCTCGACCTGAAACGACATTAACTGCGTGAAGCCTTCGCCGTAGCGACGATGCAGGATGTCGGCGGCTGTCACGCCGAATCGCTGCATTTCGTCGATCGGGATGTAGATGCGGCCGCGCCGTGCGTCCTCGCCGGTGCGCTCGACGATATCGGCAAGTAGCAACGCCCGCCCGAGCGCCGGGGCCCATGACGCCAGGCTGGTCGGCTCGCGCGCGGTCACTCCGGCTACGGTACTCGCCAATGCGGCGCCCACCTGCTCCACGTAACGGCGCAGCCCTGCGAAATCGAGATAGCGTGCCTGATCCAGGTCCATCTGGTAACCGGATAGCCACGTCATGAACGCTTCGATCGGCGCCGTGCTGGCGTAATAGCGAGCGATGGCTTGCGTCACCGGATGGGTTGGCGCGTCCTGTGCGAGGGCGCCGAACTCGCGTTGCCACCAGGCGAGCTTGGCGCGCCCGACGGCTGGATCACTGACTTCGCTGACGCTTTCGGCCAATTCCCGATGCAATGCGTACAGCGCGGTCAACAACGGCTGCGCGGTCAACGGCGCCTGCCGCAGCGCATAGTACGTGCTGGATCCGGCCGGGGCCGCCTTTTGCTGGCAATAATCGTCGATATTCACGCGAAGCGAAACATGCAAAAGCGCGCGCGGCGTGTACCGTGCGCAAAGCATCAAAGTTTAGCATTGGCCGTACACGCGGTGCAGACAACGCGCGGCAAATCGGTTAGAATCTTGCGCTTGCAGCGTCTAAGTCGGGCTGACCGACCTTTTGGCGCGGCAGAACACGACAACCGGGCGGCGTGCAATGCGCCCCTGGATGCGAGGATGGCGAAATTGGTAGACGCACCAGGTTTAGGTCCTGACGCCCGCAAGGGTGTAGGGGTTCGAGTCCCCTTCCTCGCACCACAGATCCACCGTCGACGTATCTCGCGGCCGCCATTAGGGCGCCAGCGAGGGCCGTGCGCGAGCAGCGGGCCGCGCTGCGCTTGCGTGCCAGCCGTGCCGATCGTGCCGCGATCATTGGCAACCCGCTACCCCTTTGCAGGATAATCAGATGGCCGAAAGGATCGTCGGCAATTTTATCGTTCGCACGATGCAGAGTTCGACGCGGCCGGGCGAATGGACGTCCACTTACTTCATTTCCCGGCTTGACGCGAAGCTGCGCGAGGGGTGGGTCATGCGGCAGGCGATCGACGCAGTATTCGACAACCAGAATGCCGCCGCCGAGTATGCGCTCGACGCCGGCGTCAAGGCGGCCGCCCGGCTTGCGCCCGATGCACGCGGCGCAGGCCGCGAGCGCGGCTAGCGTGGCGACGCACTCGTGCGTTTGGCGCGCGGCTTGGTCGTTTTCTGTGCCGTCGATGCCTCCGCGTTGCGTGCTGCGGCAATCACTTTGTCGAGTAGCCGGCTCAATTGGGCATGCTCACGCTCGCCAAGCACGGCGAACATATTGTCGTTCCAGCGCCGCGCGATCGGCATGATTTTGCGATACAGCGCGCGCCCGGCCGGGGTCAGTGACACGACGACGATACGTCCATCGTCGCGGCTTGCCTGGCGTTGCAGTAGCGCACGCCGCATCAACGCTTCCGCGGCGCGGCTTGCCTGGCTCTTGTCGAGATTGGCGTGCCGGGCCAGCTCGATGACCGAGAACGGCCCGAATGCGCCGACGGCTGCGATCACGCGCGCCTCAGCGATCGATATGCCGATTTTACGCTGGTAAAGTTCGCTGATGCCGCGCTCGGACAACTTGTTGAGCACGTGTATGCGGTAGGTGAGGAATTGGGCCAGGCCGGATTGATCGGCAGAAGTCATGTTGCTCCTGTTAAAGCGTCTAGCGTAGAAAGGTGAACCGGTGCCACGACAATCACCGACGCGCCGTGCTGGGTACGGGCCCCGACATGGGATGGCTGCATAGCCGTGGCGGCCGGTGGGCGGGCGTCGGTACGATTAGATAAAGAAGCAGGCATTGAAACAACCAGTCTCCTAGCGTCTTGGGGTTGGCCGGTCAGCAACGGGGTGAACCGAGAGCTTATCAAACGCGACGCGCGCTGCCAGCCGTAGGGCAGGCGCGACGGCGCGCGGGTAAAATCGTGCGCCAAACGGGATAAAACCGCGATTTCCGATGTCACGCGTCAATAGTTTGCTAAACTACCTGGCTTTCCAGACCCGACTGGCTGTGCCACCGCGCGCGTTCCCCGGTATCGGGCCGCCGGTCGCCTGGCGCACGGAGAACCAGACGCTCGAACACTTTAGGACGGATTGAATTCATGGCTAACGTTGTAGAAAACCTCGGCAAACTCGAACGGCGCGTGACGATTTCGCTGCCGAAGGAGGTCGTTCAAAAGGAAATCGACGCGCGTATCCGCAAGCTGGCAAAGAATGTCCGCATGCCTGGTTTCCGTCCCGGCAAAGTGCCGCTGAAGATGGTCACGCAGCAGTACGCCGGCCAGGTTGAGGCGGAAGTGCTCAGCGACAAGATTGGCAAGGCGTTCTTCGACGTCAGCCGCGCGGAGAACCTACGCGTGGCGGGGCAACCGAGCTTCGCGGCGAAGCAGGAGCCGGCGCAGGGCGATGCGTATGCGTTCGATGCGACGTTCGAGGTCTATCCGGAAGTGAAGCTCGGCGACATCTCGAGCGCGGAAATCGAGCGGACCACGACGACGATCAGCGACGCAGAGATCGACCGTACCCTCGAAATCCTGCGTAAGCAGCGGGTGCATTTCCACCCCCGTGGCGAGGCGGGCGAGCATGGCACAGGCGGCGACGATGTCAGCGCGCAGAGCGGCGATCGCGTGACAGTCGACTTTGTGGGCAAGATCGACGGCGAGGCGTTTGCCGGCGGCAGTGCGCAGGACTTCGCGTTCGTGCTCGGCGAAGGCCGGATGCTGCCGGAGTTCGAGCAGGCGGCGCTGGGCTTGAAGGCGGGCGAGTCGCGAGAATTTGATTTGAAGTTCCCCGATGATTATCAGGGTAAGGAAGTGGCTGGCAAGACCGCGCGTTTTACGATCACCGCCAAAAAGGTCGAATGGCCGCATCAGCCCGAAATCGACACGGAATTTGCGAAGTCGCTCGGTATCGCGGATGGCGACTTGGCGAAGATGCGGGCGGAGATCAAAGATAATCTGGAACGTGAGGCGAAGCGCCGCACGCAGGCCATCCTGAAGAATCAGGTCATGGATGCGCTGTTAAAACTCGCTGAGTTGGATGCGCCGACTGCGCTGATCGAGCAGGACCAGCAGCGTCTGGTCGAAATGGCCCGTCAGGATTTGGCGCAACGCGGCGTGCCCGATGCGGCGAAAGCCCCGATTCCGGCCGAGATGTTCAAGGAGCAGGCCGAGCGTCGCGTGAAGCTTGGGTTGATCCTGGCCGAGTTGGTCAAGGAGCATAAGCTGGAGGCGAAACCCGAGCAGATCCGGGCCGAGGTGGACGAATTCGCGAAGAGCTATGAGGACCCAAAGGAAGTCGTGCGCTGGTATTATTCGAACCAGCAGCGCCTTGCCGAGATGGAAGCGTACGTAGTCGAGAGCAACGTCGTCGACTTCGTGCTGGGCAAGGCGAAGGTGACCGATAAGGAAGTCGGCTTCGAGGAACTGGCGAACGCCTCGCAGGCGGCTCAGGCGTAACGGCAGCGCAATAGGGCGGCGGGCGAAACGGTCGGATAGACGGTTTCGAACGCCGTTTATCATTTGTGCGCAGTTTTTGCATTCCGGTTATCGTTGCATCACCGAAGCATCGAACAACTCCATACAGAAGGACAGACGCATGACGTTCCGCGCAGATTTGCTGAATCAACTCGCCACGCACGCGCCCCGGGATTTTGAGGCCCAGGCCCTGGGCCTTGTGCCGATGGTCGTCGAGACGAGCGGCCGGGGTGAGCGTGCCTACGATATCTACTCGCGCCTGCTCAAGGAGCGGCTGGTCTTTCTGGTGGGCGAGGTGAACGACCAGGCCGCGAATTTGGTCGTCGCTCAATTGCTGTTCCTTGAGAGCGAAAATCCAGACAAGGACATCAGCCTGTACATTAACAGCCCCGGCGGCTCAGTGTCGGCCGGCATGGCGATCTACGATACGATGCAGTTTATCAAGCCGGATGTGACCACGCTGTGTATGGGCCTGGCGGCCAGCATGGGCGCGTTCCTGCTCGCCGCTGGCGCGAAAGGCAAGCGCATTGCGCTACCTAATGCGCGCGTGATGATTCACCAGCCGCTGGGCGGCGCGCGCGGCCAGGCGTCCGATATCGAAATTCAGGCGCGCGAAATCCTGTTCCTGAAGGAGCGCCTGAACAACCTACTCGCGCAGCATACGGGGCAACCGGTTGAGCAGATCCAACGGGATACCGATCGCGACAATTTCATGTCAGCTGAGGACGCGCAGGCCTATGGGTTGATCGACCAGGTGCTGCATAAGCGTCCGTGATGCGGCACTCGTTAAAGGGACCCGCTGTTGGGTTGGGCGGGATTTCACCGATAGGTGCCGCCAGAAAACCGCCGACAATGGACTGATGACCGGTTCCGCACTGCCGGGGGTGGTCAATCGGCGTATGATGTGAAAGAAGTGTCCGGAGGCTTATATATTTATGGCGGACAAGAAAGGTTCGAATAGCGAGAAGCTGCTGTACTGCTCGTTTTGCGGAAAGAGTCAGCACGAGGTCAAAAAGCTCATTGCGGGACCGTCGGTCTTCATTTGCGACGAATGCATTGACCTGTGCAATGAAATCATCCGTGACGAGGCAGCCGGCGCGTCCGGCGACGTGGGTATCACCCGGTCGGACCTGCCCAGCCCGCTGGAAATACGACAGATTCTCGATCAGTACGTGATCGGGCAGGAGCGCGCGAAGAAGATTCTCGCGGTGGCGGTGTACAACCACTACAAGCGTCTGAAGCATCTCGACAAGAAAGACGACGTCGAGTTGTCCAAGAGCAACATTCTGTTGATCGGGCCGACTGGGTCAGGCAAGACGCTGCTCGCGCAAACGCTTGCAAGACTGCTGAACGTGCCGTTCGTGATCGCGGACGCGACTACGTTGACGGAGGCGGGCTACGTCGGCGAGGATGTCGAAAACATTATTCAGAAGCTGCTGCAAAATTGTAACTACGAGGTCGAGAAGGCCCAGCGCGGCATCGTCTACATCGACGAGATCGACAAGATCAGCCGCAAATCGGACAACCCGTCGATTACCCGTGACGTATCGGGCGAAGGTGTGCAGCAGGCGCTGCTCAAGCTGGTCGAGGGCACGATGGCCTCGGTGCCACCGCAAGGTGGCCGCAAGCATCCGAACCAGGACTTTATCCAGGTCGATACGACCAACATCCTGTTCATTTGCGGGGGAGCGTTTGATGGCCTCGAAAAAGTGATCACGGATCGTACCGAGAAGACCGGCATTGGTTTTGGGGCCAGTGTGAAGAGCAAGCAGGATCGCGATGCAGGTGAGGTGCTGCGGGATGTCGAGCCGGAGGATTTGATCAAATTCGGCTTGATTCCCGAACTCATTGGCCGCTTGCCGGTTGTCGCGACGCTGGGCAAGCTCGACGAGGCCGCGCTGATGAAAATCCTAGTCGAGCCGAAGAACGCGTTGGTCAAGCAGTATCATAAGCTGTTCAACATGGAGCGGGTGGAGCTTGAGATTCGGCCCACGGCGCTACAGGCGGTCGCGAAAAAGGCGATTCGCCGCAAGACCGGCGCGCGTGGCTTGCGCTCGATCCTGGAACAGGCATTGCTAGATGTGATGTACGAGCTGCCGACGCTTAAAGGGATCAGCAAGATTATCATCGATGAGAACGTTATCGACGGTGATGGCAAACCATTGCTGATCTATGAAGACACGCCAAAGGTGGCTGGGAGCAATTGATCGGCGACGCGCCTGCGTGGCGGGGGCCGTTCATGGCGACGTGGACGGCTTGTTTCGTTTAAAGTGGAGCGATCCAAAACTTTTGCGCATCCTGCGACTCGGATTGGAAGTTTCTGCATCTGTCCGCGCCCCGAAGCTTGCAATACGGCGTTATTGCCTCAACTTTCGAACGAATTGATTCCACACTGGGGATAGAAATGTCAGGAAGCCAACTTCTCCCGACTGAACGCACCACTTTGCCGCTGCTTCCGCTGCGGGATGTGGTCGTGTTCCCGCATATGGTGATACCGCTATTTGTTGGCCGCCCGAAATCGATTAAGGCCCTCGAAGCGGCAATGGAAGGCGGCAAGCACATTATGCTGGTCGCGCAAAAGGCCGCTGCGAAGGACGAACCGACCGAAAAGGACCTTTACGAGGTCGGATGTGTCGCCAATATCCTGCAAATGCTGAAGCTGCCGGACGGCACGGTGAAGGTGCTGGTCGAGGGGCTGCAGCGCGCGAAGACGTTGTCGATTGAAGAGCAGGAGACAATGTTCTCGTGCGAGTTGATGCCGCTGGAGCCAGACCGCGCCGACAGCGCGGAGACCGAGGCGCTGCGACGCGCAATCGTGTCGCAGTTTGACCAGTATGTGAAACTCAACAAGAAGATCCCCCCTGAGATCTTGACGTCGCTGTCCGGGATTGACGAGGCGGGGCGCCTGGCCGATACGATCGCTGCGCATCTGCCGCTGAAGCTGGACCAGAAGCAGAACATCCTAGAGATGTTCCCTGTCATTGAGCGCCTAGAGCACTTGCTTGCGCAACTCGAGGCCGAAATCGACATCCTGCAGGTCGAGAAGCGCATCCGTGGGCGCGTGAAGCGCCAGATGGAAAAGAGCCAGCGCGAGTATTACCTGAACGAGCAGGTCAAGGCGATCCAGAAGGAGCTTGGCGAGGGCGAGGATGGCGCTGACATCGAGGAACTCGAGAAGCGGATCACGGCTGCGCGTATGCCGAAGGAGGCAAAGAAAAAGGCGGATGCCGAGCTTAAGAAGCTGAAGCTGATGTCGCCGATGTCCGCCGAAGCCACAGTCGTGCGCAACTACATCGAGACGTTGATCGGGCTGCCGTGGCGCAAGAAGAGCAAGGTCAGCAACGACCTGGCGAATGCCGAACGCGTGCTGGACGAGGACCATTTCGGTCTCGAAAAGGTGAAAGAGCGCATCCTTGAGTATCTGGCAGTCCAGCAACGCGTGGACAAGGTGAAGGCGCCGATCCTGTGTTTGGTCGGGCCTCCCGGCGTGGGCAAGACCTCGCTTGGGCAGTCAATTGCGCGCGCAACGAATCGCAAGTTCGTGCGCATGGCGCTTGGCGGCGTGCATGACGAGAGTGAGATCCGCGGCCACCGTCGCACTTACATCGGATCGATGCCGGGCAAGATCCTGCAGAGCCTGACGAAGGTGGGTGTACGCAATCCGCTGTTCCTGCTTGATGAAGTCGACAAGATGGGGATGGACTACCGCGGCGACCCGTCGTCCGCGTTGCTCGAGGTGCTGGATCCGGAGCAGAACCACACATTCGCGGATCACTACGTCGAGGTCGATTTCGATCTGTCGGATGTGATGTTCGTCGCGACGTCGAATTCGCTGAATATTCCGGCGCCGCTGCTGGATCGGATGGAAGTGATCCGGCTGTCGGGCTACACCGAGGAGGAAAAGGTCAACATCGCACAGCGCTATCTGCTGCCTAAGCAAAAGCGCAACAATGGGCTGAAGGAAGGCGAGATCGATGTGACCGAAGCGGCGATTCGCGACATTATCCGTTACTACACGCGCGAGGCGGGTGTGCGCTCGCTCGAGCGCGAAGTGTCGAAGATCTGCCGCAAGGTCGTGAAGATGCTGCTGCTGAAGAAGGCGGACGGCGCGATCACGGTCGATGGCGGTAACCTGGATACGTTCCTGGGCGTGCGCAAGTTCGACTTCGGGCTGGCGGCAAAGGAAAACCAGATTGGCCAGGTCACGGGCCTGGCATGGACGGAAGTTGGCGGCGACTTGCTGACGATCGAGGCGGCGCTGATGCCCGGCAAGGGCAACGTGATTCGTACCGGCTCGCTCGGCGACGTGATGAAGGAATCCGTCGAGGCTGCCCGTTCGGTCGTGCGTTCGCGCTCGCGTCGGCTGGGCATCACGGATGCGGCGTTCGAGAAGAAGGACATCCACATTCACGTGCCGGAAGGCGCGACGCCGAAGGACGGTCCGTCCGCGGGCATCGCGATGACGACTGCGCTGGTGTCGGGGCTGACTGGCATCCCGGTGCGTGCCGACGTGGCGATGACCGGTGAAATCACGCTGCGTGGCGAAGTACTGCCGATCGGTGGATTGAAGGAAAAGTTGTTGGCTGCGCACCGCGGCGGCATCAAGCTCGTGCTGATTCCAGAAGAGAATGTAAAGGATCTCGCCGAGATTCCGGACGCGGTGAAGAACAGCATCGAGATCGTGCCGGTACGTTGGATCGACAAGGTGCTGGAACTGGCGCTCGAACGGATGCCGGATGCGCTGCCGGAAGACGACGCCAAGCCTGCACCGGTCGCGGATGGCCAGACGAAGGAGGCGGGCAGCGAAGTCGTCAAGCACTGAAATCGGCGTGGCGCATCCACGCCGCGTATGCGTTGGATGCGTTGTGCTGTGACGTGGCGTGAAGAGGCGACGGCGACCCGGTTGCTGCGGCCCAATCATGTGCTCAAACACCCTGCATGCGTGAGCTGCGGGGTGCTTTCTTTTGGGCTCAGGGAGATCTCCAGAAGACGCCTGCGAATCGCCTTGACACGACGGTTTCAGTTGCTTTTAATGGCTCCGCGCGGCCGGCGCATCACCCCGGGCGCACAACGAATGTGCCCACAACTCATACCCGACTAACGCGAGGGGTGGAGAATGAACAAGACGGAGCTGATCGATCACATTGCAGAACAAGCGGATATTTCGAAGGCCGCTGCGGGACGCGCACTGGACGCCTTAATTGATGGCGTCAAGGAGACGTTAAAGAAGGGTGGCAGCGTGACACTCGTTGGCTTCGGCACGTTTGCACTGGGTACGCGCACCGCACGCACCGGGCGCAATCCCCGCACTGGCGCGGCAATCAAGATTGAGGCGGCTAAAGTGCCGAAGTTTCGTGCTGGTAAAGCGTTGAAAGATGCATTAAATTAATAGGCTTTATTGGACAGGACGTCGAACGGGTGCTTAGCGCAGTTAATAGAACAGCACTCCTATAAGGCGTAACTAATAAAAAATAATTAAATCAATAGATTATGCATTAATCCAAATACTGTATTCTTATCTCAGTGTCTTGTAATTGCACCTTGATTTTTCTTCCCACGCAAGGGATCCAATGAGCGTTGGCTCCAACTCTGCTTTGCTAATCCGCGAGCCCCGTGCCGCCGCGCTCGCACTTGAATTCCCATGTAGGGGCCTGCTGTATTGTCCCCAGAACTTAGAAAATGGTATGGACAGACGGCCGGAAGCAGGTGTGGGCGTTTTCTGCCTAATAAAATAGTCAAACTAAACAATGGTGTAGGAAGCCGTCAGCGAGATTATATTGCGGGCAATGATCCGGCGGCGCAGTGCAATCGAGCCGGTCATTGGCCATATGAAGCAGACGGCAAGCTCGATCGCAACTGGCTTAAAGGGGCGCTAGGCAATGCCATCCATGCAGTGCTGTGCGGCGCCGGCCACAACCTGCGGATGATTTTCAGGAAGCTGCGGCTTTTTTACGCCCTGATCCGGGTTGCTCTGCTCAATCGCGAGGCTTACATGGCGCCGGCGGCATGAACTTACCGCAGAGCAGAGTTAATTGTTCAGGACGAACTAGTTATTATATTGTTCATGGTTGCTTGTGCAGCGGACACGTCACATCCGCTGCTGTTTTTGGGAGCCAAATGGTAGTGTGGGTCTCTCTCTCTGTGTGTGATAATGAAAACCTCACACGCTTTGAGCTTAGTGGAGCACGTAAATGGGAACCAAGTACGAACAGGACGTGGTGGCGTGGGCCAACGAACAGGCCGCACTGCTGCGCGCCGGTCAGTTCTCGGCTCTGGACATCGAGCACATCGCGGAGGAGATCGAGGACGTGGGCAAGAGCGAACAACGTGAATTGGCGAACCGGATGGCTGTGCTTCTGGCTCACCTGCTCAAGTGGCAGTACCAGTCGGGCCGACGGGGTTCAAGCTGGCAACGCACGATCAAGGAGCAACGGCGGGCATTGGACGCCGCGCTAAACGATACGCCTAGCCTTAAAAACTCTTTGTCCAATCAGAACTGGATTGCCCGGACTTGGGCTGATGCAGTTTCCAAGGCCGTTGAGGAGACCGGCTTGGATGTGTTCCCCGACGCCTGCCCGTGGTCGATGGATCAGGTGCTGTCCGTGTCGTTCTACCCTGATTAACTGTAATGGATGGGTGCGCGCAGGATGCAACTACGCCAACGCACGCTCATGCGGCGGGCGGCCTTACAATTGCCGCCCGTACCACAGCACGCGCTCGATTAAAGCGAATCTTTGCTGATCATTCGCGTCTTCTATCGGCACCTCATAGGGTGGGTAGTGTGCGTGCGCGTAGATGGCCCGAAGATAAGGGCCGTGCAAGCGTTGCAGCCGCTTCACAAGTATCTGACCATTCACTTGAATAACATAGATGCCGTACTTGAAGAAGTAAACGATTGATTGATAAGGATATTGTCATCGTCGTGCAGCGCAGGGTACATAGAATCGCCGTGCATCCGTAGTACGCTTAAATCCTCGGGCCGGTATGTAGATAATTCTCGACCCAATAGCGCCGGAACGCCATTGTGAATTTAGCCTTGCCCGACGTCGCTAATTGCGAGTAACCCTTTAGCTTTCGAAATGCTACCGTGTTTGATTGTTTGGAGCGTACCGTCTGTGATGCCGGCGTGGCGGCGTCCCCAACTGTACAATTTTTTGCTATTAAATTGCTGGTAAAGCGATCAAAGGTGCGCTAAACTAATCAGCTCTGTTGGACGCGACGGCGAACGGGTGCTTAGCTCAGTTGGTAGAGCGGCGCCCTTACAAGGCGTAGGTCGGGGGTTCGAACCCCTCAGCACCCACCATCCCGTTTTGCGAAGCTGTCCCGCGCGGTCTGAAGAAGACTGCTGCCGTACTGGAAACCCGCATGGCTATTGGCAATGCGGGTTTTTTGTTTCGTGTTGTCGAAGAAAAAAGCATCGCAAGCAATGAAGTTTGGCTGCCACTTGGTGCCTGCTTGGCATCACCGGTAGTGGCCACGTTGTCGGCGCGCGCGACTTCGCGAGTTATCTCGTTTGTCGACGCGTGATTGTTGCTTTACCGGACCGGGGACACGGTTTCTCGAATGACCCAGATCGGCAAGGCTGTGCTTGACCGCGGCGAGGCCGCGATTATCAGGGGGAATCCTATGTCAGAAGTCAGTGCCGGCACCACGATTGACGCGTCCTCGTCGGCTCTTTACGCGCGCGCAAAGGGCAATGTCGCCAGGCTCACCATCGCGCAAGCACTCGCCGGCGCGAACTCGACCGTCATATATGCGACGGGGGCGATCGTCGGAAACACGCTCGCGCCCAGTCATGCTCTGGCGACCCTGCCGATCTCGGTCTTTGTCGTCGGGATGGCCGCATCATCGTTGCCAGCCGGGGCGATCGCCCAGCGCTGGGGCCGCCGTGCCGCTTTCATGATTGGCGCCGGATGCGGCGTACTTGCTGGCCTGCTTGCGGCTTGGGCTGTCATGTTGGGCTCATTCTGGCTATTTTGCGTCGCGACGTTTTTCGGCGGCGCTTATGCGGCCGTGGTGCTTTCCTTCCGCTTCGCCGCCGCAGATTGCGTGCCGCACGATCAGCGCTCACGTGCACTATCGTTCGTCATGGCAGGTGGGGTTTTTGCCGGGGTCATCGGTCCTCAGCTCGTTACCGGGACCATGAGCCTGTGGACACCGTATCCATTCGCGGCGACCTTTCTGGCGCAAGCGGGGGTGGGCGTGTTGTCTGCATTCCTCCTGCAAGGGGTCCGTCTTCCGAGGCCGACCATGACAGAGGTTGCCGGCGGCCGCCCGATCACCACCATCGTGCGCCAGCCCCAGTTCGTTACCGCGGTGATCTGTGCGGTCGTCTCCTATTTGTTAATGAACTTTCTCATGACAGCCGCTCCTTTGGCGATGCAAATGTGCGGCCTATCACAGGCGTCGTCCAATCTTGGTGTTCAATGGCATGTGATCGCGATGTACGCACCAGGCTTCTTCACGGGCACCCTGATTGTGCGGTTCGGTGCAGGGCGGGTCGTCACGGCGGGGCTGGCGCTCATCGCGCTTTCAGCCGCGACAGGCTTGCTCGGTGTTGAGGTGGCGCATTTCTGGCTCACGCTTATTCTGCTCGGCGTCGGGTGGAACTTCGGCTTTGTGGGCGCATCAGCCCTCGTGCTCGAATGCCATCGGCCGGAAGAGAAGGTGCGAGTGCAGTCGCTTAATGACTTTATCGTGTTCGGAACGATGGCCTTCGGGTCCTTCTTGTCAGGCGGCCTGCTGACGGCCTACGGATGGCACACGGTACTCTGGCTGTCGTTTGTCCCACTCGCACTGGCAGCGCTTGTGCTGGCTGGTTTTACGGCGGCGAGTAGGCGCGGCACGCTGGTTTGAACAACACCGCGGTTTTTTCTGCAGGGCGATGGCCCTCATGACGGCGGACGTCAACGTACCAAACCCGGCTCTGTGACCGCCACTGCACAGGCACGGCACGATGCTGCGCCGTACTGCCGCGTCCGTTTCAGCGGACGCAGTCAGTTACTTTGCCGCCCACGCGATTTGCCCGCTCGTCGTGGTAAGGTAATATCGAGCGTTTGTTGATTGTCGGCCTTGCCGGCTGCGTAACGTACCCAATCGATCTCATGCTCGACTTCTTTCGTAACCACAAGCGCCTGATGATGTTCCTGTTGGTGATTCTCATCGCACCAGGGCTCGGCTTCGTCGGCGTTCAGGGCTTTCGCAACTTCTTTGATGACAGCGCGGACGTCGCGAGTGTCGCCGGCCGCAAGATCACCCGGGCCGAATACGAGGGTGCAATGCGCGAGCAGCTCGATCGCGCGCGCCAGGTGTTGGGCGCAAACTTCGATGCAAAGGCAATTGATACGCCAGAAATGCGTCGTGCGATCCTCGATAGCCTGGTGCAGCAGCGTGTGCTGGCCAAGGCAACCGAGGACCTGCATCTGAGCGCGTCTGACCAAGCAGTGCTGCGTGCGGAGCAAAGCATCCCGGCGATCGCCGCGTTGCGCAAGCCCGACGGCACGTATGACGTGGACCAATACAAGCAATTGTTGGCGATGCAAGGCATGACGCCGGAATTGTTCGACGAGCGTGTACGCTACCAATTGGCGAGCCGCCAGTTGCCGGACGGCATCCAAGCAAGCGCGTTTGCGCCCAAGTCCCTCGCGCAGCAGCTGGCGAGCCTGTCGGAACAGAGCCGTGAAGTGCAGGGCCTGATGCTGCGTGCGACCGACTATGCGGACAAGGTACAACCGAGCGATGTACAGCTTAAGCAATACTACGATGCGCACCATGACGCGTTCGCGATGCCGGAGCGCGCGAGCGTTGAGTACCTGATGCTGTCGGCCGATGCACTCGCGCAGCGCGCGCAGCCGAGCGAGGCGGAACTGAAGAAGTACTACGACGACCACGCAGCAAAGTTCAAGACGCCCGGCGAAGTGCGCGCCAGCCACATCCTGATCGCGGTTGCCGCCAGCGCGAGCCAGGCGGAGCGCGACAAGGCTCGGCAGAAGGCCGAGTCGATTCTCGCTCAGGTCACCGCGCATCCGGAGCAGTTTGCCAAGCTGGCGCAACAGAATTCGGACGACCCCGGTTCCAAGAACAAGGGCGGCGACCTCGGCTTCTTTGGGCCGGGCATGATGGTCAAGCCGTTCTCCGACGCCGCCTTCAAGCTGAAAAAGGACCAGATCAGCAGCATCGTGCAAAGCGATTTCGGCTATCACATCATCAAGGTGACGGATATCAAGCCGGAACAGACCAAGCCGTTTGACGAGGTCAAGGCGACGATCGCGACCGAGTTGAAGGCCGAGCAGGCCACCAAGGCCTATGTGGAACAAGCCGAGGCGTTCACGAACATGGTCTACGAGCAGTCCGATAGCTTGAAGCCGGCCGCAGACAAGTTCAAGTTGACAATCCAGACCGCGACATTGATGCGGGAAGGCAATCCAGCATTGCCACTGACGCGCCCACTAAACAATCCGAAGCTGCTTGCCGCCGTGTTTGCTGACGACTCCGTCAAGAGCAAGCACAACACACCGGCGATCGATGTCGGCAACAATACGCTCGTATCGGCGCGCGTGGTGGACTACAAGCCGGCCTCCGTTCAACCGTACGACACGGTCGCAGCGCAAGTGCGGCAAAAGGTAGTCGCGCAGCTGTCGGCGGATAAAGCTCGTCAGCAAGGCGAAGCGAAACTAGCTGAAGTCCAGAAATCGGAGTCCACGGCTGGATTTTCGGCCGTCACCAAAGTGACGCGGGCCGATACGCGAGGGGTGCCGCCGCAAGCGGTTGCCGCGATATTCAAAGTCGATCCGCAAAAGCTACCTGCTTACGTCGGCGTTGATCTGGGTGATGCCGGCTATGCGATCTACCGTGTGAACGCGGTGGATATGCCGTCGAGCATCGACGCGCAACGCTTAAGCGGCGCGCAACTGCAAATCGGCCAAGTGCTCGGCGACGCTGAATGGGCCAGCTATGTCGATGCATTGCGCGCCCGCTCGCGGGTGAAGCTGTACGGTACGCCGGCCGCGGCGAGCCAGTGACGCCGCGCAGCGGCCGGCCGCTGCACGGCGCGCCGCTACAGGCAGCTATTCACGTCAGCCGTCGCGTCCCGATAGCCGCTGCCGCGGATGCCGACCCACGACCCCTTGCCGGACGGATCGGGTTGGATGACCAGCGCGGCACCCCCGGGGCGTTCCCCCGGCAGCAGCACGTCGAACGCCTGATCGTTCGCGAGTCTGTTCTGTAGCGTAACGGGCTGCTGCGACTTGTCAGCCCATTTCTGCGACACGCATTGCGCGACTTGTTGAGGCGAGCGTGCGCTCTTGCCAACCGGCTGCACGCCCGCCGGTGGTTGAGCCGCACAAGCGGCAACGGCGACCGACACGGCGAGAATCGGCAAGTATTTCATGTTAACTCCTTATAAAAGCGCTCAGCGTCGGACCATTCGAGGGCGGCGGCATCGGATTGAACGGCTGAGCAGTAATCCCGTTCGATCGATGAGCCGCGCTTCCCAGCCGGCATGAAGTCGCCGCCCCGCGGTGCTGTTGCAATCCGCGTGCCCGCACAGGCTAACAGTCGATTTATTGGTGCAGTGGTGGGGAATGGCCGGCAGTGTTGACGCGTTGATGCACCGCGCTCGTGACTCGATCGGCCGCGAGTGCGGCGGGCTGATTGGAACAACGTCGGATCGCTTTCAGTGCCGGCCAGCAGGAACGGCACCAGCGGCACACGCAACTCGCGGGCGAGGGCGCCGCGCCAACGCGCTTCGCCGATGATCCACTTCGCGTTGGAGAACGTGATGTTGCCGCTGGAGTTGACGGGCACCGCGCAACCGCGTGATGCGGCTCGACGCGCGCATTCGCTGCTTGAGCGTGTTGGCCTGGCGGTGCGGATTCACCCTTATCCGAAGCACTTGTCGGGCGGCGAGCAGCAGCGCGTTGCGCTGGCGCGCGCGTTCGTGATCGAACCACATCTTGTTCGCCGACGAGCCCACCGGTAGCTTTGACGTAGCTAATGGGGCTCGTGGTGGCCGACCTGATGTTCGAGCTGAACCGCGCGAGCGGCGCAACGCTGGTGCTCGTGACACACGATACGGAGCTTGCTCAGCGCTGTGACGCGATCTTGACACTCGAAGCAGGTCGGCTTGCCTAGTCTTACTTTCAGGATCGGAGCTTCGCGCGCGCGCGGGCAATCAACGCGCTGGTAGACGAGTCGTGCTTGTGCGGATCGACCGACGACGTCGAGATCAGGTCCGCCTCGACGACCTTGCCGAGTATCTTGCCCAGTTCGACGCCCCATTGGTCGAACGGATTGATGTTCCACACGGTGGCTTGCACGAATGTCTTGTGCTCGTACAGCGCGATCAGGGCCCCGAGCGATTGGGGATTCAACTCGTCGAGCAGGATCGTGTTCGTCGGCCGATTACCCGGGAAAACGATGTGCGGCACGAGTGCCGTCTGTTCAGGCCCGGCGATGCGTTCCGCTTCTGCCTGGGTGCGTCCTAGCATCAGCGCTTCGCCTTGAGCAAAACAATTCGCTAGCAGTTTTTCGTGATGACCGGGTAAGGGATGCTCGGGCGTGAGCGACACAATGAAGTCGATGGGCACGATCGTTGGCCCCTGGTGCAGCATTTGGAAGAACGCGTGCTGGCCGTTCGTGCCGGGCTCGCCCCAGGTCACCGCCGAAGTCGGATAATCGACGAAGTGCCCATCCAGCGTCGCGGACTTGCCGTTGCTCTCCATCTCCAGCTGCTGCAGGTACGCTGGCAGGAAGTGCAGCGCCTCCGAATAGGGCGCGACAACGTAGCTTTGTGAACCGAAGAAATTGCGGTACCAGACGCCGAGCAGCCCGAGCAGCACCGGCAGGTTGCGTTCCAATGGCGCATGGCGAAAATGCTCATCCATTAGATGGGCGCCCGCGAGCAATCGATCGAAGTGTTCGGGACCGATTGCGATCATCACCGACAATCCGACCGCCGACCACAGCGAATAGCGTCCGCCGACCCAGTCCCACATTTCGAACACATTGTCGGGTGCAATGCCAAAACGCACCACTTCCTGCGGGTTTGCCGACACGCCGACAAAATGCCGGGCCAACTGGTCCGGCGCACAGCCGCTGCGCAGGAACCAGTCGCGCAGTGAGCGCGCGTTGGTCATCGTCTCCAATGTCGTGAACGTCTTCGATACAACAATCGCCAATGTCTGTTCGGGATCGATCTGTTCTAGCACGCGTTGCAGGTCAGCACCGTCGACATTGGACACGTAGTGGGTGCGGATCTTCGGTGTCGCGAGGTGATGCAATGCGTGCGTAACCATCTTCGGTCCCAAATCCGAGCCTCCGATGCCAATATTGACGACGTGCCGGATCGGTTTGCCAGTGTGTCCCACCCATTGGCCGTTGCGCACCCGTTCAGCAAAGGCCGCCATTTTCGTGCGCTCTGCGTTGACTTGCGCGGCGTACGGCGCATTCGCGTCCGAGGCCCGCAAAGCCGTGTGTAATGCGGCGCGGCGCTCGGTCGGATTCACGATTTCGCCAGCGAACATCGCGTCGCGTCGCGTTTGCACACCAGTTTCGCGAGCAAGCTGAACAAACAACGCGATCGTCTCGTCGGTCACGCGGTTCTTCGAAAAATCCAGTGTTAGCCCGCCGCCGCTGACGGTAAAGCGCTCCGCCCGCGTGGGCGCCGGATCATTCGCGGGGGCGAACCAGTCGCGCATATGAGCATCGCGAATCGATTCATAGTGGGCGGCAAGGGCAGACCAGGCGGGAAGCGAATTCAAACTCATGGACGTTGCTTGTCTCTGTGACGAAAGAAAAGCCGCCGCCGGTCCGCGTCTTTGCGCGTGCCGGCGCGGGCGATTGCGAATCGTGACGCGTTGGCATCCAGTATAACGATGCACGGCGACATCTTCGAGTCGTCCGTTCGGCCGCGATCAACGCGTGTAGAAGCGGGTATTAAGCAGCCGTCGTACCCGCGGCGCAAGCTCGCCGGCGGTGCATCCGGCCGGCCCGTCGCCGTCCGCGCACAGCGATTCGGCCGCCGCACCGTGCAAGTAAACTGCGGTGAGGGCGGCTTCGTACGGCGGCATGCGCTGCGCGGCAAACGCGCCGATCATCCCGCACAGTACGTCGCCGGTGCCGCCGGTTGCTAAGGCCGCGTTGCCGGTCGGGTTAATCGTCAGCGGCCGATGGCTCGGGTCGCGCGCCCCGGCGATTACGGTACCGTTCCCCTTAAGAACCACCACCGCGTTTAGCCGCTCGGCCAGGCGCCGGGCGGCGCCGAGCCGGTCACGCTGCACGCTCGCCGCGTCCACGCCGAGCAGCCGTGCTGCTTCCAGCGGATGCGGTGTGATGATCGTCGCCGCCTGCCGACCCGCGAGCCGGGCCGCCAGGCTGGCGTCGTGGGCGAGCAGATTCAGCGCGTCGGCGTCCACGACGATCGGCACGTTCAACGACAGGACGTCAGCGAGCACGCGTGCCGCGCGCTCGTCCCGCCCCATCCCTGGCCCAATGGCCAGTGCGCTCGTTGCGTCCAGGGCCAGCGTGTGGATCGAGCTAAGCATCAATTCCGGATGGACGGGATCATAAGGCGGCACGCCGTCATCGAGCAAGCCGACGTGGATTTTGCCGGCACCGCAGTACAGTGCAGCCCGCGCGGCCAGGAGGGGGGCGCCGCCCATGCCTGTCGCGCCGCCGAGCACGGCCAGCGTGCCGAACGTGCCCTTGTGCGAGGCCAACGCGCGCTCGGGCAACCGCGACGCGAACAGCGTCGGTGCGTTCAGCCTCGGCACGTCGAATGGCGGCAGGCCGGCAGGCGTTGTGAGCGCGGCGGTCAGCTCGAGTGGCGCAATACACACGCGTCCCGCCAGGTCCGGCCCATGCGCCATATATAAGCCTGGTTTCGCGCCAATGAACGTGATGGTATCGGTGGCACGCACCGCGGCACCATCATGGGCCACATTGCCGGTATCGCTGTCCAGCCCGCTCGGCACATCGAGCGCCAGCACGCGCGCGCCCTGGCGCGCATGCTCGGACAACAGCGCGGCGATGCGCGCGAACTCGCCGTCCAGCGGCCGGCCCAGGCCAATGCCGAACAACCCGTCGAGTGCCCAGTCGAATCCCTGTAGCGTGTCCGGAATCGTCGTGCCGATCGGCACGCCGGCTTCGCGCGCGAGTTGCAACGCCCAGCGCGCGTCGTCCGGGACCACTTCGCGTGGCATGCACGCATGCACGCGTACGCCGGCGCGACGCAACTCACACGCGGCAACCAATGCATCGCCACCGTTATTGCCAGGCCCCACTGCGATCCACGCGGCGTGCACCGGCACCTCATTGTCGAGCAGCACGGCTGCGGCCGCACGGCCGGCACGCGCCATTAACGTGCGAGCGGGCAGGGAGCGGGTGGCCTGCGCTTCGATCTGGCGCAGCGAAGCCACGTCGTACAGTGGCACCGCACGATCGCGCGCATCGATTGGCGGTGCAGTGCGTGCGCTGCGTCCGGCGGCGGACAGAACAGGGTCGGTCATGCAAGGCCTTTAATGAGCAACGGGGGCAGGTGTTGCCGCGCGAGCGCCCGAACTGGCCGTCAGCGCCGCTAGCCGGCGAATCGTCCAGGCGAGAGCGCCGCTAGCGGCGCAGCCGACAAAGCCGGCGGTTTCCCCGACACGAGGTCTGCTATCACTGTAGCAGAGCTATGCGACAGCGCCCAGGCGACAGGGCCGTACGCGCAATTGACGAACACCCGCGGGTGGGCTATCGCGCCGACCAGCGGCAGCCTGTCGGGCGACAGCAGCACCATGTCGCTCCAGTTTAGCGCTGCGCAAATGCGCGGCGTCTGGGACCCACCAATGCCAACAGAGTGCGGACCGGCGCACATAGCATTGGTACCGCCGGCCGCGATCGCTGTCGTGGCCGGCGGGCGCAGCGCGGTATAATTGTGGTTTCCCCGGCGCGTGGCGCCATGCCGCCCGGCATACCGCGCAGCGTGCTTTGGTCGACAAGACGATCAGCAACCTTCGATGCAACGCCCCATGGCTCACTTCTCGTGCTTCCCCGGCGCTTCGGCACTGTCCGATTTCCGTCAGAACCGCCTCTTGCAAACCCTGCAGGCCATCGAACCGGCCGTGGCCGGCGTGCGTGCACGCTACGTCCATTTCGTTCATGCGCATGCTGGGCTTGACGATGCCGACACGGCGCGGCTCACCGCGTTGCTCGAGTACGGTGAGCCGGCGCCGACCGATGACGGCGGCGAAACTTTCCTGGTGATTCCGCGGCTCGGCACGATTTCGCCATGGGCGTCGAAGGCCACCGATATTGCCCGGCACTGCGGACTGGACAACGTGCACCGTATCGAGCGCGGCATTGAGTACGCGGTGATGCTCAAGAGCGGCCTGTCCGGGCTGCTCGGCACGAAAAAGACGTTGAACAGCGCGGCCCGGGCTCAGATCGCGGCAGTGCTGCACGACCGGATGACCGAAAGCGTGGTAGCCACCGTTGACGAGGCGCGCCAGCTGTTCGACACGCTACCCGGCAAGCCGCTGCAGTCGGTGGACGTGATCGGGCAGGGACGGGCCGCGCTGGTGGCGGCAAACGCCGCGCTCGGACTCGCGCTTGCCGACGACGAGATCGATTATCTGGTCGAGGCGTTCACGAAGCTTACGCGTAATCCGACGGACGTGGAGCTGATGATGTTCGCGCAGGCCAACAGCGAGCATTGCCGGCACAAGATCTTCAACGCGCAGTGGACGATCGACGGCCAGCCCCAGGACCTGTCGCTGTTTCAGATGATCAAGAACACGCACCGGCTCAGCGGCCAACGCACGATCGTCGCGTATTCGGATAATGCCGCGGTGATGGAGGGCGGCCTCGCGCAGTGCTGGTTTGCCAGCGGCGACACGCAGCGCTATGCGCCGGTGCAGGCGCTGACGCACACGCTGATGAAGGTTGAGACACACAATCACCCGACGGCGATTTCGCCATTCCCGGGGGCGGCGACGGGCGCCGGCGGCGAGATCCGCGACGAGGGTGCAACCGGACGCGGCGCGCGGCCCAAGGCCGGGCTGACCGGCTTCTCGGTGTCCAATCTGGAGTTGCCAGACGCAATTGAAGCGTGGGAAAACGCGCGCGACGCCACACAGCCGCTTGCCGAGCGCCGTCCCGATGACGCCGCCGGCCGCTATGGCCGGCCCGAGCGCATTGCGTCGCCGCTGCAGATTATGATCGACGGGCCGATCGGCGGCGCCGCGTTCAACAACGAGTTCGGCCGGCCCAATCTGGGCGGCTATTTCCGCGTCTACGAGCAGAACGTCGGCGGGCGCGTGCGCGGCTACCACAAGCCGATCATGATCGCCGGCGGCATCGGTAATATCTCGCACGCGCATACGCACAAGCACGATGTGCCGGCCGGCGCGCTGCTGGTGCAAATCGGCGGCCCCGGCATGCGCATTGGCATGGGCGGCGGCGCCGCCAGTTCGATGGCCACCGGAGCCAACACCGCCGAGCTCGATTTCGATTCGGTGCAGCGAGGCAACCCGGAGATCCAGCGCCGTGCGCAGGAAGTCATCAACGCGTGCTGGCAACGCGGGGACGACAATCCAATCTTGTCGATCCACGACGTCGGCGCGGGCGGCTTGTCCAACGCGTTTCCGGAGATCGTTGACGGCGCTGGCAAGGGGGCACGCTTTGAATTGCGGCGCGTGCCGCTCGAGGAGAGTGGGTTGTCGCCGCGCGAGATCTGGTCGAACGAGGCGCAGGAACGGTACGTGCTTGCAATCGCGGCCAATGACCTGCCCGCGTTCGAGGCGATTTGCCGGCGTGAACGCTGCCCGATGGCGGTGGTCGGCGTCGCGACCGACGAACGCCAGTTGCAGTTGATCGACGATGCCGTGGCCGACACCGCCGACCCAGCACGCATGCCGGTCAACATGCCAATGGACGTGCTGCTCGGCAACGCGCCGCGGATGCATCGCGACGTCACGCGCGAGCATCGCTCGTTCGCACCGGTAGAGGTCACTGGCTTGAACCTGTCGGAAGTGGCCGCGCAGGTACTGAGGCACCCGACTGTCGCAAGCAAGTCCTTCCTGATTACGATCGGCGACCGCACGGTCGGCGGTCTGTCCGTACGCGACCAGATGGTCGGCCCTTGGCAGGTGCCGGTGGCCGACTGCGCGATTACCGCGATGGACTATGCCGGTTTCCGTGGCGAAGCGATGACGATGGCCGAACGCACGCCGCTCGCGGTGATCGATGCGCCGGCCTCGGGACGGATGGCTGTTGGCGAAGCGATTACGAACCTCGCTGCTGCGCCAATCGCGTCGCTGGATCGCCTGAAACTGTCGGCGAACTGGATGGCCGCATGCGGCAGTGTCGGCGAGGACGCGGCATTGTTCGACACCGTCAAGGCGATTGGCATGGAGTTGTGTCCGGCGTTGGGCATTGACATTCCAGTTGGCAAGGACTCGTTGTCGATGCGCACGCAGTGGCGCGAGGACGGCGTTGACAAAGAGGTCGTCGCGCCGGTGTCGTTGATCGTTTCCGCATTTGCGCCCGTGGAAGACGTGCGCGGCCATCTGACGCCGCAGTTGCGCAGCGTAGCCGACGTCGGCGACTCGGTGCTGATCCTGGTCGATCTGGGCCGCGGCCGCAACCGTCTCGGCGGCAGCATCCTCGCACAGGTTACGCAACAGGTCGGCGACAGCGTGCCGGACGTGGACGATGCACAAGACCTGAAGCGCTTCTTCAACGCGATTCAGTCGCTCAACCGAGACGGCCAGCTGCTCGCGTATCATGACCGCTCCGATGGCGGCCTGTTTGCGACGGTAGCGGAGATGGCCTTTGCCGGTCACGTCGGCGTGTCACTGAACGTGGATATGCTCACGCTCGAGCAGGGGCACGAGTTCGACTATGGTGACGCGAAGGACTGGGCGCGCCAGACGGCTGGACGCCGTGACGACTTGACGCTGCGTGCGTTGTTCTGTGAAGAGCTCGGCGCGGTGCTGCAGGTGCGCGCCGTCGAGCGCGATCGCGTGCTGGCGACGCTGCGCGAATTCGGTCTATCGGGCGCGAGCCACGTGATTGGCAAGCTGAACGAGCGCGATGTGATCGAGATCTATCGCGACGCGAAGAAGATCTACGAGGCACCCCGCGCCGAGCTGCACCGGGTCTGGAGCGAAGTCAGCTGGCGCATTTCGCGGCTGCGCGACAACCCCGCGTGCGCGGACGCCGAGTATGAGGCGTTGAGCGATGCGTCAGACCCGGGCATCGTGCCGCACCTGACGTTCGATCCGCAAGAGGACGTAACGGCGCCGTTCATCTCGAGCGGCAAGCGGCCACGCGTGGCCGTTCTGCGCGAACAAGGTGTGAACTCGCATCTGGAAACCGCTTACGCGTTCGACCGCGCTGGCTTTGACGCGCACGACGTGCATATGAGCGACCTCATCGAGGGTCGCGCCGATCTCTCACAATTTGCCGGTGCGGTAGCGTGCGGCGGGTTCTCGTACGGCGACGTGCTGGGCGCCGGCGAGGGCTGGGCGAAGACGATTCGCTTCAATGCACGCTTGACGGATATGTTTGCCACGTTCTTTGCGCGGCCCGATACGTTTGCGCTCGGCATCTGCAATGGCTGCCAGATGATGAGCAGCCTCGCGTCGATGATTCCCGGTGCGCAAG
Source organism: Mycetohabitans sp. B2 (assembly GCF_021733735.1). Taxonomy (NCBI): domain Bacteria; kingdom Pseudomonadati; phylum Pseudomonadota; class Betaproteobacteria; order Burkholderiales; family Burkholderiaceae; genus Mycetohabitans; species Mycetohabitans sp. B2. The sequence goes on along the minus strand of NZ_JAHKSP010000034.1, from coordinate 37,763 downwards.
CATGGCCGCGCTTCGTGCGCAACCGCTCCGAGAAGTTCGAGGCACGTTTTTCATTTGTGCAGATTGAAAAATCGCCATCGATTTTCTTTGCCGGGCTCGAGGGCTCTCGACTGCCTGTTGCTGTGGCGCACGGCGAAGGCTATGCGGACTTTTCGCAACAAGGAGATCTGTCGAGCGTACAGGTCGCGATGCGCTATATCGACCATCACGGTGTGGTAACCGAGCGCTACCCATTCAATCCGAACGGCTCGCCGCAGGGCATTACGTCGGTGACCACCCCGGACGGACGCTTCACCGTCCTGATGCCGCATACCGAGCGCGTACATCGGACCGTGCAAATGAGCTGGCATCCGCAAGAGTGGGGCGAGGCAAGTCCGTGGCTGCGACTGTACCGCAACGCGCGGCGCTGGGTCGGTTGACCACGCTTGGCCGCGCGCGCGGCGCGCCGGCCGCTTTGTTACGGGGTGTTGAATAGACAAATGGCCGCCTACTAGGCGGCCATTTGCAGGCTGGGATGCGCTGCCGCGGGCATGGCGGCGCCTTTTGTGTATTACTGGACCGCGTATTACTGAATCTTTGCGTTCTTGTGCAATTCGGCGTTGAATTGCTGCAGCTTTTCCTGCGTCAGCTGTTGCGCAACCTGCGCCTTGACCTGGTCCAGCGGCGGCGGCTGGATCGCGCGCGAGTCGTCGAGCCGGATGATATGCCAGCCGAACTGCGTATGAACGGGCGTTGACGTCACCTCGCCCTTTTTCAGCTTGCCCGCTGCGTCCGCGAACTCGGGGACATAGCTTTGCGGGTTCGCCCAGTCCAGGTCTCCGCCGTTCTTGGCCGAGCCCGGATCCTTCGAATGTTGCTTCGCGAGGTCCTCGAAGCTCGCACCCGCCTTGATCTTGGCGATCAGCTCCTTCGCCTGCTGCTCGTCCGGCACCAGAATGTGATGCAAGTGTAGCTCATTACCGCCACCGGCCTGCTTGATCAACTGCTCATAGCGCGCCTTGATTTCGTCGTCGCTGGGCTTGTTGTTCTTCAGGAAATCGTCGATCAGCGCGCGGATCACAACGCTCTGGTCGGCCAGCGCAATCTGCGCTTTCACGTCGGGCCGGTTTGCGATGCCACGCCGCAGCGCTTCCTCCATCAGCAACTCGCGATTGACCAGCTCCTCGCGAACCATCACCTGCAGCTGCGGCGAGTCCTGTTGCCCTTGGCGCGTCAGCTCCTTGACCAGCGCGTCGGCACGTGCTTTCGGTATCGGTGTGCCATTAACCACGGCAATGTTTTGGGCAAATGCGGGTGCCGCCACGCAACCTGCGAGCGCGGCCCACAAGCGGGCTTTTCTCAAGATCATCAGAATATCCTAACGGGGAGACGAATGGAATTCTTCTGGCGTGTATGCATGGATCGACAGCGCATGGATGCCGCGCTGCATCGCATCAGAGAGCGCATCATACACCAGCCGGTGCCGGGCCACCCGGGTACGGCTGTCGAATGCGGCCGCAACGATGGTCACCGTATAGTGGCCGCCGGCGGCCGCACCGGCATGTCCGGCATGCTGTGCGCTGTCGTCGCGGACCTCCAGCGCAAGCGGCGACAGGGCGGCGCCCAGGCGCTCGCGGATCAGCGCGATGCGCTGCTCGGCCGAGGTGGTCAGGAATGCATCGGTCATTGGCTTATTCTTCCTTCATGTGCCGGGCGAGCCATAGGCTCTGCGCGACGATGAACACAAGCATCGCGCCAGTCGTGCCGAACAGCTTAAAGTCGACCCAGGTATCGGTCGAGAACCGGTACGCGACGAACAGGTTGGCGATACCCAGCGCCGCGAAGAACAGCGCCCAGGCAACGTTGAGCTGGTCCCAGACCGGTGAGGGCAGCTTGATTTGCGCGCTCATGGCCTTCTGGATCAGGTTCTTGCGCAGCACAAATTGCGAAAACAGCATCGCCAGCGAGAATGCCCAGTACAGCACGGTCGGCTTCCACTTGATAAACGTGTCGTTATGCAGCACCAGGGTCGCACCACCAAATACGACGACGATGGCCAGGCTCACCCATAGCATCGGGTCGACGCGCCGATGGCGAAACGCCGACCACGCCACCTGCACCAGCACGGCGGCAATCGCCACGCCGGTCGCGACATAGATGTTCCATACTTTAAAGGCAATGAAAAAAAGCGCGATCGGTAGCAGGTCAAACAGGAGTTTCATGGTGGCGGTTGTGGCAAACGGGCATCGGTTTAGCTGGGGTCGAATTGTAACGCAGCCGAGTTGATGCAATAGCGCAGCCCGGTGGGCGCGGGGCCGTCGTTGAACACGTGCCCGAGGTGCGCGTCGCACACCTTGCAACGCACCTCGACGCGCAGCATGCCATGCGAGCGGTCCGTCTTCTCAGTCATGACTTCGCCATGGATCGGCTTGAAGTAGCTGGGCCACCCGCAGCCTGCATCGAATTTCGTTGATGATTCGAACAGCGGTGTGCCGCAGCAAACACAATGATAGACGCCGCGTTCCCAGTGATCCCAGTACTCGCCGGTGAACGGACGCTCGGTTGCCGCGCGGCGGGTGACTTCGTAAGCTATCGGCGCGAGTTGCTCGCGCCACTCGGCCTCGGACTTATGCACCGTATGCTGCGGCGCCGCCGCGGCGAGCGGCTCGCCTGCCGTGTCAGACGTGGCCGGGTGTGCTGGGTCTGTTGGACGGGAAGGGTGAGGGATATCAGCCATGATGGAAGCTTCCTGCTAATAAATGAGCGTGGACACGCTTGCCAGTGACGACCACGCGGATCGTGGCGCTGTTACCGGTGCGGCTGCCGCAGCTGCAGTTGCGCGCATGACGCGGCAGCCGCTCAGGATGAACAGCTCACCGAAAGCGAGGCGGCCCAATCCGGCGGCAAAGCCGCGTATGCCTCATACTCGGGTTGCTCGTCGAACGGGCGCGACAAGACCTGCAATAGCCGTGCAATTTCGGTGAAGTCCTTTCCGTTCGCTGCACGGACCGCCTGCTCAGCCAGATGGTTGCGTAGCACGTATTTCGGATTGACGCGGTTCATTGCTGCGCGACGCGTCGCGTCGTCTGCGGGCTCGGTTTTCAGGCGCTGTCGATAAGTGGCCGCCCATGCATCGAACGCCGCGCGATCGACGAACAAGTCACGCACGGGTGCGTCACCGGAAGCATCGTGCTGACACACACCGGCCATGCGCCGGAAGGTCAATGTGAAATCCGCGTGGTTCGCGTGCATGAGCGCCAACAGACGATTAATTAACGCGACATCGTCCGGCTCGGCCGTGGCCAGTCCCAGCTTGGCACGGAAGCGCGCCTCCAGTGCCGGGCCGAAGTGAGCCTGGTACCCTTGCAGTGCATCGCGTGCATCCGCGATCGCACGCTCATCCCCGGCCGTGCCCCGGTGTGCGCCGATCAGTGGCACGAGCGCCTGCGCCAGACAAATCAGATTCCAGCGGCCCACGTGCGGCTGTTGCTGGTACGCATATCGCCCGGACGTGTCAGAGTGGTTGCAGATATGGTTTGCGTCGAAGCCGTCGATGAAGCCGAACGGCCCATAGTCGATCGTCAGTCCAATGATCGACATGTTGTCCGTATTCATTACGCCATGGCAGAAACCCACCGCCTGCCAATGCGCTATCAACGCAGCCGTGCGCTCGCAGACGGCCGTCAGCAATGCGAGATAGGGATCCTGCGCGTCGCGGCAAGACGGGAATTCACGCTCGATCACATGGTCTGCGAGCCGACGCAACGCCTCCACTTGTCCAGTCGAATAAAAGTGCTCGAAATGGCCAAACCGAATGAATGTCGGCGCGACACGCGTCGTGACCGCCGCCGTTTCTACCGTCTCGCGGTAGACTGGTGTGTCCGAGCCGATCACACACAACGCGCGCGTGGTCGGAATGCCGAGACAGTGCATCGCCTCCGAGCACAGGAATTCGCGGATCGACGAGCGCAGCACCGCCCGGCCATCGCCCGTGCGTGAGTAGGGGGTCCGACCACCGCCCTTGATCTGTATTTCCTGGCGCTGTCCGCGATGCTCGGTCTCGCCGAGCGTCAACGCGCGTCCGTCGCCGAGTTGGCCGGCCCAGACGCCGAACTGGTGGCCAGAATACACGCTGGCGAAGGGCAACGCCGCGTGCTCCAGGTATTGCGTCAGATTACCGCAGAAGTAGTCAGCGAACGCGGGATCGGTCAGTGCCGTGGCGCCCAAGCCGAGTTCGTGCGCGAGGTCGGTGGAAACAGCGACCACATACGGATCAGGCAACGGCGTGGCGCTTTGCCGCGTGAGGAACTGCGTGCCGAGTTGGGAGAACGCGCCGGGCCGATTCAGATCGATTGCGCCCGCAAATGCCGGCTGTTCGTGAACAACGGTGCCGCTTTGGGAAAACGCCATGAGCGCTCCGGTGTCGTATTAGCCTCTATTGTAGATCGTCCCTCGCCCGCTTGCCGATCCCTGGCGAGCTGTGGGCACGACAATGCCGTCGCCCACGTTTGTACTGATGAATCGAAACACATCAGGAAACGCCCGATGCGCACCGTTGCTGTGCCAGATGACAGATAGTGCGTTTAGGTGGCGGATAGTTCGTTGTGGATCTCGTCGTTGATCGCGCATATAGCGCGGCATGTCGGCGATGTCAAAATCGTGTCCTAGCGCATCGACGGGCCACCAATGCACGATGACGGTCACGCGGCCGCCGCGCGGCGGCATGCGACAGAAACGCCGATCAGAGGCAAAATGGCGGGCTTGCTGGTCCGCCCCCGCGACGCGATGATCACCGCGTCGTGATGCAATACGGGTTCAATTGTCGGATCAGCGTTCAAGGAGGCAGATGTGCTGAAACATATTGTCATGTGGAAATTGAAGGAGCAAGCCGAAGGTGCGGACCGCGCAACGAACGCAGTCCGGCTGAAAGCGCTGCTCGAAGGCTGTCGGAACATCGTGCCCGGCATTCGCCGCTTCGAGGTCGGCGTCGCGACGCCGGGGCTCGAGGCGACCTATGATGTGGTACTCGTGTCCGAGTTCGATAACAAGGCCGCGCTTGAAGCCTACGCAGTGCATCCCGAGCACGAGAAAATCAAGGCGTTTGTGGCGAGTGTGCGCGACGCGCGGCAGTGCATTGACTATGAAGCTTGATATACAGCCTGATGCCGTGCCCGTAGCGAACGACACACCGCCGGCCGCGGTGCAAGCGCTGAGCAGTCCATTCGCAGACCATCTGGGCGTGCGGCTCGTCCATGCGGCGCACGGGCGCAGCGAGATGGTACTGCCGCTCACAGCGTTGCATTTGAATACATGGGACGTCGCGCACGGCGGCGTGATAATGACGCTGCTCGACGCGGGCCTAGCACTGGCCGCGCGCTCGTTGAGCAGCGGCGCGGGCGTGGTCACCGTCGAGATGAAGACCAACTTCATGCAACCTGGACGTGGCGAACTTCGGGCCCGGGCGCGGGTGCTGCACCGCTCCGCGACGATGGCTTATTGTGAGGGTGAGGTGCACGATAGCGACGGACGCTTCGTTGCCAAGGCGCTGGGCACGTTCAAGTACCTGAGCGCATTGGCCGTGGGTCGTGAGATCACCCACCAGCGGGTGGTGCCGCAACCGGCTGTGCCGGACGCCGACCCGGCGCCGGCGCACGACTGACTTTCACCCATCCAGGACAAAGATCACGAGTGCATCAAATCCAGCAGCAGTGAATCGCCAGATTTGGCTGGTGTCGCGTCCGGCCGCAGAGCCGTCGCACGAGAATTTCCGGCTCGTGCAAACCCCGCTGGAATTTCTCGCGCCTGGCCAAGTTCGCGTGCGCAATCACTACCTGTCTCTCGATCCGTACATGCGCGGCCGCATGAGCGACGCGAAATCGTACGCGCTGCCGCAGCCGCTGGACCAGGTCATGCTCGGCGGCACGGTCGGCGAGGTCGTGGAATCGACCCATCCGCAATGGCACGTCGGTGACAAGGTGCTGGCGAAGTTCGGCTGGCAGGAATATGGCACGTCGGATGGCACTGGCATGGAAAAGATCGACGACACGCGCGTGCCATTGTCCGCCTATCTCGGCCCGGTCGGCATGCCGGGCGTCACCGCCTGGTACGGGCTGAACCGGATCATTGCGCCCCAACCGGGCAGCACAGTGGTGGTCAGCGCGGCCAGCGGCGCAGTCGGCAGTGTCGTCGGCCAGTTGGCCAAGCTGAGCGGCGCACGCGCAATCGGCATCGCGGGAGGCGCGGACAAGTGCCGCTACGTCGTTGAGACGCTCGGCTTCGATGCGCGGCCAACGTGAGCAGCGCCGCGCCGTCTGCGTGGACATCGGGGCGCCAGTCGAATACGATCAGACACATCGCGACGGCGCCCGACATGGACCGCAGTCCGTTTGCCGCTGCGACGGGCCGCTCAAGGCGTTTGCGCCGGCAACGGGTACGGCAGGGGGAGGAACGCCAGCGTCGGGCCGTGGGGGGACCCGACGTGGACTGAACCGGTATCGAGTGCGCCAAGCTTGAGCTGGACCAGGCAATCGACACCGCCCTCGGGGGCCGCGGCGGCATTGACGACCATCCCGCACGGTTGGTTAGGGTCCTCCGAATGAAACACCTCGACGCCGGCGTGCGCCTGCGCGGTGTGCGCCAGCACCGTGCGGCGCTTGATCGTGCCGCGATACTGAGAACGGGCGACCACTTCCTGCCCAGGATAGCAGCCCTTGCGAAAGTTGATGCCACCGACGAGTTCGAAATTAATCATTTGCGGCACGAACTGCTCGCTCGTCGCGGCATTCACACGCGGCTCGCCCGCGCGGATATCAAGCCAGTCCCACAGTGCGGGGACGGCCCGTCGCGCGCGATGCGTCGCATTCAGTGCGGCAAGCTTCGCATCGACTGCGGCCCTCGGCCCGACCCACAAGAAACGTGGCACGCCGTTCGCATCCGGCACGCGGATCAATTCCCCGCAGGCCGTGTCAATCTTGACGTGTACACCGTCGGGCAATGCCTCGAAGCACTGCGATAGCGCGGCCCGCACGTCGCCGGCAAAGCCGACCACGGCAAGGTCGTCGGTGGTGTTGGTCAGCCGCGCCTTGGCGCGCAGCACGAACATCGACAATCGCTTCTGAAGCGGCGCAGCCAGGTCCGCGGAAACCAGCATGCGCACCGCGTCGCCAGCACGCCAAACCAGTAGCGTGGCGAGCAGCCGCCCCTTGGGCGAGCAGAAGCCGGCCAGCCGCACACTGCCTGCTTCCAGCGTTTGAATATCGTTGGTCAGTTGGCCGTGCAGGAAGCTGGCTGCGTCGTCACCGTGCACGTCTATCACGCTGAACTGGTCGAGCACCATATAAGCGCCTCGTTCAGCGTGAAGCGCGGTGAACGCGTCGGTGTCCACGCGCGCCAGCGCGTTGGCGTCACGACCGGCATCGCCATCACCTGGCCCGGTAACCTTAGAGGATGTGTTCATGTTCAAGCTGCGTTGTCCATTCTGACTTTGGCTTAGGCAAGCAGGTATTATATGCTTTATGGCTATATTGGCGATGCTCGCCAATGGCACGTCCAGCAAGGCTTTCAGCCATCCCGGACTAGATGCCTTGTGCCATAGAATGGGCCATGCGCCATAGATTGATTATCGCAGCGGTCTGACGCGCTCAGGTTTGCGGCGATAAATCCGTTCTACTCGCGCATGGGTTTTTTAAAGCCGTGCGCCGGGTGCGGGAGAGTGCGTATGCGGCCTCACATCGCTTGGTGCGGGATCGGGAGCAGGTCTGAAACTTTGATTCGCTTTGCTGCTCATCGGTACACCTCGCGGCGGTTTCCGATTCGAACAACGAGAATGCGCAAAGCGCTGTCCTCGATATTAGCAATAATTCTGCAATCCCCGACACGGTATTTCCAGAAAGCCCTCAAGCGCGAACCTTTGAGGGCTTCGCCAATGCTGCGAGGGTCGTCCAGTACGGACACACGCTCATGTAGGAAGGCCAGAATACGGCGAGCATGTTGCGGGTTAAGTTCCTTAAGGTTTTTGCGTGCCAGACTTGATAGCTCAACCTTCCATGCCATAGTGTTTCATCACTTCTTCGAGCGGTGCGGTTTCGGATTTTCCCGCACGTATCGCTTCAAGCTCATGCTCAGCCAGGTACAAATCTTCGAGGTCGTCGAGATGTTCGCAGATCGCCTCGGTGATGTAAAAGCTCTTGGTACGCCCGGTCAGTTCGGCCAGGTTCTTCAGCCGGGCTTCCACATCGCCGGGCAGTCGAATTGAAAGGGCCATGGCGCTATGCTCTTTGGACAGGATGATACAAGTATCGTGCAAGGTTGGGCGATGCGCAAGCCCCTTTGTCTAGAAAACAGGTGCATTTGCAGAGGCTGTACGATGATCGTGGCGAGCTATGCCTTTGCCTGGCTTCCCGCATCAGGCGTACGTGGACAAGTTGACTACAAATCAGGTGTGTCTCGTACCGCCTACCCGGCCCTGTGGAATATGGCATCATTGATGCCAACAATCACACCCACAACGTTGGCATTGGCGACGCTGGAAATCATTCTCACACGATCGTAGTAAATGGCGACAGTGGTGAGAAAGCCCGGCCAATCAGCGTTGCGCTTTTAGTGTGTATTAAGATTTGAGCCGAGCATATGCAACCGATGAATACAAATCCATCTTGAATAATAGTAATTTTATGTAAAATATTGATTGCAATGAATGGCGTGAAAAAATTTAGTTTGCATAATTTAGAGAAAACCAAGGAAACGAGAATGATGCCAAGAAAAATTTCAGAAATTCTGCCAAAACGACTAACTTCAATAATCCGTTATTTGGGTTGGGCGGATGCGCCTTATAAGTGGAAATTCTCCCTTGGTGACTGCCCTCTATGCGGGCGAAGCATATTTGTTTCTATAAAGCCAAGTCCTTTTATGACAAGATGCTTAAAATGCATGGCAAACATCACCAATTTATCTCTTATTCCAGTCGTCAAATCTCACTGCGGTGGTGAATATTCAGGCCGTATCGCCTATGAGTTATCTATTTACGGTAGCACGCTTCATTGGCTAGAAAAAAACTTTGATACAGTAATTTCCAGTGAATTTTTTCCTGATCATAAATTGGGTGAGATGGTTAATGGATACTTGAATCAAGATGTGCAAAATTTAACTTTTGATGATAATAGTATTGATCTCGTTACGTCCAATCAAGTATTTGAGCATGTGCCAAATGATATAAAGGGATACAAAGAATGTTTACGTGTTTTGCGCAAAGGTGGGGCCTTAATTTTTAGCGTTCCTCTATACGACATAAAAAATACTCAACAAATTGCTTATTCAAATGGCAAGAGTATCGTTTTTATTGGTGAGCCTGAGTATCATGATAGCCGGATAGGTGGAGCAAAATCGGCACCTGCTTTTTGGCATCATTCGCTTAATGATATTGCAGCACGGGTCGCCAGTGTAGGTTTTTCCAAAGTAAAATTAATTGATGTTACAATTGCAAGCTCACAACGGAAGCCAGAAAAAGTTATTTATGCAATTAAGTAGGTGGATGACCCTAGGCTTATGAGCACGTCCAGTATAGGTCCACAAGGCGGCAGCATCACATGGCGCTTTCACGCTAATGGACGGGCACATACAGGTACCTCAAACACTGGTTTTTCTAAACGCATCACACCCAGGCAGTAACATACACAATGCCAATGTCGCAATTAGCGACGCGGGCGGTGGCGTCGCAGCCGACGAACAGTGGGATAGACAAGCTGCACGCGCTTCAGCGCTACGTATGTGCAGTACGGCCAGAGACAGTCGGTTGCCACTGACGCAACAGCGCTTCCCATTGTTGGCATCGGTTGCTCACATTTAGAGTACACACAGGTGGATCAGTACGCGTATTTGAGGATACTTGGGCGGTGAAAACGATGGGGTGGAGAAAAGGGACCAAGCCCTGGCCACATCAAAGATACAGGCATGACGGCTGAGCCCGCCTACTGTGGCGAGAAACAACTGAATTTACCGATTGTATGGCAATCTACCTAGTCATATCGACAATGCTTGCCAATAACATGTCACATTAGGCGTGTGAACATTCTCGTACACGGCTATGCGCCAGCGCATACGAGAGACCGCGATGAGCCGTGTGCGTTACGGCTACTGCAAAATTCACGTGCTTCTGCAGCGAGAGAGGACCCGGTCAGCAGGAAGGTGGTGTACAGACTGTGCCGCGGGCAAGGGTTACCGCTTCGATACAAGCCGAACCACACGCGACGCGCCCAGACAAATCAGGCTGCAAGTAAAAGCGACTGCGGCCAATGATACGTGGAGCCTCGACTTCATTGTGGATCCCGTTGCACAGCGGCCAACGATTGCGCATTGACATCACGTTATCCGCCAAAAGCGTAGAAATCGCTGCGTATTAATCTGCTAATCTGCCTGCTTTCGGTTAACCTGCTGCACTGCATCGCTTCCCATTGCGTCTATATATTACTGAGCTGACCGATGGACTTCGATTTGAATGCCGCTTTAAACGACTCCCGCGCCTTTATCTGTGCGTCGAAAGCCTACCCGCAACCCACCGCGCCACTGAAACCGCCAAGCGGCATTTTAGTTGACCTACCGGTCAAGCGGCCCACGACGTACTACGAGCTGCCGCTCGAATTGATTGCGCGAATCGGTGACAACGTGCCCGTTCAAGATGTGAAAAATTTTTCAACAGTTGATCGTCGTACTTATCATGCAATGCAAAGCCGGCGGCGAATCTACAGCTATTGGCAACGGGCGAGCCAGGCCGTGAGCCTCGCGTCAGTCGAAAAGCTGCTCGAGGAGATGGACGGCACGCTCAGCGAGCCGGCGCAGCACATTGAACCAATTGAAGCGTTGCGCCAGCGTCTGCAAGCGCTGCCGGAAGCCGACTAAGCTGAGGCCTTTAAGCGATTGTTCATGGCTGCGGATCGCATCCCGAAAGAAGGGGTGCAGATACAAAAGGCAATGACTGCCATGCTGAGCAGCTTTCCCGACGACGAACAATTCGAATTATTCGACTTTGTTATGGCAATGGCACAAAAACGTAGGCCGGATGACGAAAACGTTTGGCCAGAGCTTGCAGATCAGCTTAACTGTTTCCCGGGTGGTGCACCTGAATACCTTGAAGGCTACGAGGCACTTCTAGCCCAGCTTCCCTATTTGGGCGACGCTCGGCAAGCTGAGATAATTACAGTGTTATCGACGATGCTGTGCGATTTCGATGAGGCTAACGGCTATCCAAGCACAAAAACCTCCGAGCTGTATGCGATATTACGAGAACGAGTGCTACAGCTGTCTCCGTCAAGGCGCACCGGTTGGTGCGATGGCGGCTGCTGTATTGGCGCTGCCAGAAACAGAGCAATCTATCCGCTATGCGGAGATGCACAACTTGGCGATGTCACTGCCGGATGAACAATGGGGGATTGCGCTATACCGCTTGCCGGCTGGATTTACTGTGTTGCCATTAGATCGCTATGCTGAAGAATTTCAGCTGTTGGAGTTTGGTCTTGAGCGTGTGCCACTTGCGCAGCGCGTGCAAGCGGCGAGCGGGCTGCTCGATCGTGTCTTTCATATGGATGACATGCTCGCAAAGCGAGTGTGGCAGCGAGCGTTAGGTTTGCTGGATGGCACTGAAGAGGCGAAATTATTTGAATTTCTTAACGAAATTAAAGCGATGGGCGTGACATCTTCATTAAGAGAGGATAATTGGAGAATTGCCGTGGACAGCATTATGTCATTTATGGAGCGCAATCGATTCTCTGAGCAGGCATGTTCACGGTTCATTGAAATTTTGCCATCGCTGAAAATTTATCTATATTAATGCAATTTTACTGTTTTCCATATTTTTTATATTTAAAATGGCAAATTGAGCTCAGATCTGCTGTAAATATTTTAAGGTATGCTTATTATTTTTCCTACTTAAGTTGTTCTAGCGGAATTTAAGCACTTTTAAACGCTTTTTGTCGCACTTGCCGAATGCTAGTGGGCCCATGATGTCTGAGTTGGTCTAGGCGAGTTAAATTTAACTTCAACGGCCATCGCATGGACAATTCACTGTCGAACGCACTTATGCTGTACCCATTGAGAAAAGCGCATAACATGCTCTAATAAGTCATGACCAAACTTCTTCCATATTCTACCGCTGAAAAGTATTTTTCCTAACCTGTCGAGGACTTTGGTAGAATCTATACATTTCAGACCTGCGATAGTGATTTATCAACAAACGTTTTACGCGTCTCTTCGATGGCGACTTGATACAAGAACAATCGGTGTTTTTCCTCTTGAATGCCATAGTGCATCCCAGAAAAAGGCTTGTCGTAAGGCACCGATAGCGCTTCACTCATTTTTTCCAATTTTGACTTTAATGTCAAGCTTAGGGGCGGCTAGATTGATTCGGGGAAGGATTGAAGCAAAATCCTTCTGTGCATCACTTGCTTTGCTGCCGTGCTTGTCGGGTTTGGTGTTGTAAAAACGATCGACGACCGTTGTCAGTCCGGTGTGATTTTGGGGAAATTTTTTTCCTTGAAACGTGGTAGCAGCAAGCCTGGAAAGATCGGTTTCGACGTTCAGTTTGGCATATTCAACTAAAACATTAACGCCGCGAAAGGGATGCCGGTTGTTTTGCGAATCGATTGACAATTTTGTCCGAACATCCTGGGTGTGCTCGGCATGCTTGGGGTCTGTCTCCATTTTACCTCCCGCAGCCAACGCGGCTGCTCCTGAAAGAAGGCGTGCTGAAAAAAGAGTTTGTAATTCGTCGGCGGCAAACCGACTGACATTTTTTGCCATTTCGGTAAATTCAGACCGTCCCTCCCCAAATCGAAGCGTACGACCAGTAGGACTCGTGCCAAGAGCCGCGGTAGCGTCTAAAAAAAGATTTGGCTCGGGCGCATAGGGCAGCAGTGGATCGAGCTGCGAATAAGCGTGCCGAGCTGCCATATCTGCTTCAATCTTTGGCAAAACTTTGGTTGACACATGATTCTCTAAATGACGCTCATCGACATTGCCCGCATCCAGCCTTGCTCTGGTACGAGCAATCAAACCCTCTCGGTTTGCTCGGTAGCCACCGGCGATCATGAGCGGCAAAAAAGCCAAACCGCCTTTCCCCTTTTTCTGCGTACTTGAGGGGCCAACATCTGAGTGCTCTAAGTTCATGCCTTGCTCGCGTGTTTTTTGGGCTGGTGTGGACGCTTCCGCAGCTTGTTTGCCCGGTTTCGTCTCTATCCCTTCTTCTAGTTCGAAGCTCAGCATCTTATCAATCGTGTGAAAGACGTGTTTTCCATTATCATTACCGACCCGTCGGGAACTACTATCGAAGTCTTGCACTGAGATATATGGATGCAGGTTTTGGCCCATGAAATATTGGGTTAATGCCTTTGTTTCGGCGGAATGGAGGACGTCATTACGCATCTTGCCGTAAGGAAATTTTTCATTTTTTCTGTTCCTAAATGTATTTGGCAACAACGCGATAGAAAATGGATACTTGTCAACTAACTGGGATACTTTTTCGATGGCACGCTCCATGGCCTGTTGATCTTTTTCAGGCGCATTGACACCCACGACAAGCGCAATTCTCTTGTTATCATTTTTTTCAAGCCCGTCTACCATGGCGCGGACCACGGCTGGCAGGTCGGCCAACTGATCGTAGGAAACAATAGTATTGACAATAAAGGCGGCTTGTTCAGCTTGGGCTGCGGAGCGGATTGCATGGTCCAAGCTGGATCGTCTGCATAGGTCGGAGGCCGGTATGCCTTGGTTACCCGTAGCAAGAAGCGCGGAGTATCTGCTATTTAAAACTCGCCCTGTTGTAGCTAACGGTTCACTTATCGTGATTGCTCGGCTTCCCCGTGCAGTGTTGTCTACCGCTTGTGTTGTTGAGACGTTGCGCTGTGATAGCACGCTGTTTGTTCGAGGCGAACGCTTGGATGGCGGATTAATGCTTCTTGAATTAAGTCTTGCGCTACCGGCGAATGCGGCTTCGCGACAGCCTTTGGAGACGAAGGTACGCTGGTATTGTCACGAGTGGCAGATAGGTCCTGTATGTTGCTTTCCTGAGATTCGATTTTGCGCATGGCTCACTTGCTGGTCCGTTGTTCATGGTAAACGTTGATCTGTAGCGAATTTTTATAATGTAGAAATCGTTATATGCTGTCTCCAGGCGCGAAGCGATGTAGTGTTTCGCGCACTGCGAGCATGTATGACGGTCTATGATCGTCAGCGCGTCGCATTTTTTGTCGCAACGGTGGAATTGGATTAACAAGATAGAAATTCGTCCGATTCACACTGAACAAGATTACAGTGAAGTGCTGAAAGCTATTGCCGCGCTGGTAAGTTGATTCTGCATCCAACACCCTAGAAGGTAAACAGTTAGAAATTCTGTTGTCCTTTGTCGAGGACTACGAGACCAGCGCTTTTCGCTGAAACTGTCGGAACGAGTATTCTATATTTAATGACTTTGATGTGGCGAAACATTGGGTTTAATCGACTTCTGGGACAAAATTGCGGTCCGTAAAGCCACTATGAACAGTGCATACACTGAGGGCTGACCTGTGAGTCTTCGCCTCATGCCGCCTGGCCAATGCTTGTATGTCTAGCAGATCTGCAGATTGTTGGGATTCGCAGATTATGGAATTTATGCAAAATGCATGGTATAGACTGTGTGCTTTCCTGCGATAAGGCACTCAATCGATCTTGGTAATTCGTACTGGACTTAAGGCGGTAAAATCGATGAAGTGGAAGGAGCGACTGGTGCGTCGTTGAAACCCTGTGCCATAGATGAGGGACTGCCGTGTACCAATCCATAGTTTACGTGTTCATAGTAGGCGCGCCAAAGGTACAAACACAAACATAGCCGCCGAATCCACCTACCGTCGCGGGATACGGCTTAATAGCTTCATTGTGTTATATTGAGTCTTGTTCAGCCCTGTTTCACATGTCCCTGTTTAAGAAAGTGTTGTTCGCCACGGCGGCCGCCGCGACAGTCGCCGTCGTCGCGGCGTGTGGCGCCGTTTGGTATTGGGCTCGCACACCTCTTCAGATCACGCCTTCGCCGCTCGATGTCACGATCAAGCCGCGCAGCAGCCTGCGCAGCGTCGCCGTCCAATTACGCCGCGATGGCGTGCCCATCGAGCCGCGCTTGTTCGTGCTGATGGCCCGTGTGCTGGGCCTGTCCTCACAATTGAAGTCCGGCAATTACGCGTTTTCGGCCGGGGTCACGCCATACGGCGTATTGCAGAAGGTGGCGCGCGGCGACGTGAACCAGTACGTCGTCACGATCATCGAGGGCTGGACGTTTCGCCGCATGCGCGACGAGATTAACGCGCACCCGGCGTTGCGCCATGATTCCGCTGCGCTCAGCGACGCGCAATTGATGCGCGCGATCTTGGCCGACGTCGCACCCACCGACCCACACGCGGCGGGCACGCCGCCAGCATCGCCGCCCGCTCGCCACATGCCGGCGCTGCAAGGTGCGCCTGCGCAAGAGCCTGAGGGCCTGTTCTTCCCAGATACGTACCTGTTCGACAAGAACACCAGCGACCTGGACATTTACCGCCGCGCATACCGGTTGATGCATCTACGGGTGCAGCAGGCATGGGAGGGGCGCGCGCTAGGGCTGCCCTATGCGACACCCTACGATGCGCTGAAAATGGCCTCGATCGTCGAGAAGGAGACTGGCCTCGCACAAGACCGGCCGCTGGTGGCTGCGGTATTTGTCAACCGGTTGCGTCTGTCGATGCCATTGCAAACCGATCCGACCGTGATCTACGGGCTTGGCACATCGTACGCTGGCCGGTTGCGCAAGCAGGACTTGCAGACTGACACCCCGTACAATACCTATATGCGCGGCGGGCTTCCGCCCACGCCAATCGCGCTGCCTGGCAACGCGTCGCTGGAAGCCGCGCTGCACCCGGCTGTCAGCAGCGCGTTGTACTTCGTCGCGCGCGGCGACGGCAGTAGTCATTTTTCCGACAATCTCGGCGATCACAACAAGGCCGTCGACAAGTACATCAGGGGCCAGTGACATGATGGATATTACAACCAGTCGCCAAAACGGGCCCCGGCCGCGCGGCAAGTTCATCACGTTCGAAGGGATCGACGGCGCTGGCAAGACAACTCACCTGACGTGGTTTTGCGACCGGCTGTCCGAGCGTGCCGCACGGCAGGGCGCCAGTGTCATCGTCACGCGCGAGCCGGGTGGCACGCCGCTGGGCGAGGCGCTGCGGGACATCCTGCTGCGCCAGCCGATGCATCTGGAAACGGAGGCATTGCTGATGTTCGCGGCGCGTCGCGAGCATATCGCCGCGGTGATCGAGCCGACGCTTGCCCGCGGCGACTGGGTGCTGTCTGATCGCTTCACGGATGCGACATTCGCCTACCAGGGCGGCGGGCGCGGCTTGTCGATCGACAAATTGCAGGTACTCGAGCAATGGGTGCAGGCAGGGCTGCAACCGGATCGCACCGTGCTGTTCGACGTGCCGACCGAAACTGCCAGTGCAAGGCGTGGCGGGGCTCGCGCACCTGATAAGTTCGAGAGCGAGTCAGACGCGTTCTTCGCGCGCACCCGTGCCGAATACCTGCGCCGCACCGCGCAGGCCCCGGCGCGATTTGCGATCGTCGATGCAACATGCTCGATCGCCGAAGTGCGCGAACAGCTCGAAGCCATTCTCCTCACCCTTTAATCGATAAAAAATGCCGTATCCATGGCAATACGACGACTGGACGCGGATCCAGGCCCTGCGCGAACATTGGCCTCACGCGCTATTGCTGTACGGGCAGGCCGGCATCGGCAAGGTGGACTTCGCTCGAGAACTCGCGCAGAGCTTATTGTGCGAACAGCCTCGTGATGACGCCAGCGCGTGCGGGCAGTGCGCCGCATGCACCTGGTTCCTGCAACGCAACCACCCGGATTTCAGGCTCGTCTGCCCCGAGGCTCTCGCCGCCGAGGCCACGCCGCTGCAAGCGGACAGCGATACCGGCAAGAATGCCAACGGTGAGCGCACAGGCGACGACGGTGGCGCAAGCGCGAGCGGCAAGAAATCTAAGGCGCCAAGCAAGGAGATTAGGATCGAGCAGGTCAGGGCGCTACTCGATTTCTGCAGTATTGGCTCACACCGCGGTGGCCGGCGCGTGGTGGTACTGTTCCCAGCCGAGGCACTGAACGTGGCGGCAGCCAACGCACTGCTCAAGACGCTGGAGGAGCCGCCGTCCGGCGTGGTGTTCCTGCTTGTGAGCGCGAACGTGGAGCGTTTACTGCCGACCATCGTGAGCCGCTGCAGGCAATGGCCGCTGGCGACGCCCGACGCGGCGAGTGCCTCGGACTGGCTCCGTGGCCAGTCCATTGACGATCCGGTGGGGGCGCTCGCGGAAGCCGGCGGCGCACCATTGGCCGCGCTGGCCGTTGCCCGCGACGAGCATGCACCGCTCAAGCGCTTCACGCTCGAGCAACTTGCGGCCGGCCCGGCGTGCGACGCATTCGCCTGCGGCGAAGCCCTGCAAAAGGTGCCGGTGCCGTCAGTGCTCGGCTGGCTGCAACGCTGGCTCTATGACGTGCTGACCATGCAAACGAGCGGCGAGCCACGCTACTTCCCAGCGCACCGTAACGCGCTCGAGCATGTGGCACGAGGTGCCACGCCTTTGCAGGTCGCCCAGTGTCTGAAGCGGATTACGCAACAACGGGCCGTAGAGCAGCATCCGCTGAATGGCCGATTGGTTTTCGAGGAGCTGTTTATCCATTATCGAAGCCTGTTCGGGAGCAACTCATGACGCAAGCGCCCTATCACGTCGCGACACGCGCCGATCTGCCGGCGATCGTCGCGATTTATAATTCGGCGATTTCATTTAGGCAGGTGACTGCTGACCTAGAGCCCGTCAGTATCGACAGCCGGCACGACTGGTTCGACGTACATGCTTCGGACTGGCGCCCGCTGTGGGTCTTGGAGCGCGACGGCGTCATCGTCGGGCGCCGGCTTACCGCTGGCGCGTACAGTCAGTTTCAATAGCGCGCCGCGCGGCGGCGACGCGGGGTACCGATGTTTATCGATTCACATTGCCACATCAACTTCGACGAAATGGCCCAGCGCCTGCCGGACGTGCTTGAAAAGATGCGCGTCAATGCGGTGACCCATGCACTGTGTGTCAGCGTCGATCTCGAGACGTTTCCGTCCGTGCTGGCGATCGCCCATGCGCATCCGCATATCTTCGCGTCAGTGGGCGTGCATCCGGATCACGAGCACGCGCGCGAGCCGGACGTTACCGAATTAGTCTCGCTCGCGCAGGATCCGAAGGTTGTCGCGATTGGCGAAACCGGGTTGGATTACTACCGGCTCGAAGGCCGCACGCTGGACGACATGGCATGGCAGCGGCAACGGTTTCGCACGCACATCCAGGCCGCGCGCGCTGCCGGTAAGCCATTGATCGTCCACACGCGCGCCGCCGCACAGGATACGCTGCGGATCATGCAGGAAGAGGGCGCTGCTGCTGTCGGCGGCGTGATGCATTGCTTCACCGAAACGTGGGATATTGCGCAGGCGGCGCTCGAGCAGAATTTTTTCATTTCGCTGTCGGGCATTGTGACATTCAAGAACGCAACGCAAATCCAGGAAGTTGCTCGCAAACTGCCGCTCGAACGCTTGCTGATCGAAACAGACTCACCTTACCTAGCGCCTGTGCCGTACCGGGGCAAGCCAAATGAACCTGCGTACGTCAGCCATGTCGGACGTTTCATCGCGCAGCTCCGCGGCATCGACGCAGAGCAACTTGGTGCGGCGACGTCGACCAACTTCTTTCGTCTGTTTCGCGGCGCAGAATCTTGAGGTATAAATTATTTATAATCAACAGATTAAGCAAATAAACTAGTGTCATGTATGAATAATTTCGCTGGGTTCTCCGATGTTATTCGCTCGTCGTTTGCTGCCGCTCGGGTATCGCGCTATCGTTCATCGCGCCGGCTGGCCGGAGCATGGCTCGCGTGCGTGTTGACAATGGTGATAGGGGCCACGATCTCGTCAACGGCGCAAGCAGGCCCGGCCGATACGATGATCAAGGCGGTGAAGTTCGACGATGTTGAGGCGGTGCGCAAGCTGCTCGCCGCCGGAGTCGATCCGAACTTGGTCGATGCCGGCGGCATGCCGATGTTGGTGCTCGCCGCGCGGGAAAAGTCCGGAAAGGTCGCCGCGCTGTTGGCGGACCAACCGAAGACCGACCTGGAGAAACTGGATCGTGCCGGTGAGAACGCGATGATGTTGGCCGCACTCAACGGCGAGACCGGGCTGGTCAAGCATCTGATCGAGAAGGGGGCCGAAGTCAACAAGTCCGGCTGGACACCGCTGCATTACGCGGCGACGACTGGCCAGGATGAGGTCGTCAAGCTGCTGATTGATCATTTTGCGTACATCGATGCCGCGTCGCCGAATGGCACCACGCCGCTGATGATGGCCGCGCGCGGCGGCCATATCACGACCGTGAAGCTGCTGCTCGACGATGGCGCCGACCTGACACTGAAGAACCAGTTGGGATTGACCGCGATCGATTTCGCGAAACAATACAATCAGAAAGACATCGCGGATGGTCTGGCCGCGCGACTGGAGAAAATACAGGCGCAACAAAGGCAAAAGGATTCACGCCCGCCTGCCACGGCCGGCAGCAATGCAGGTAGCGCAGGCAGTGCAAAATAACCCGGCCCGGCACGGCGGTGTGCCGGGCCGGATCTTGTCGACCACAACATAAGGAACACCATGCTAAGGACATTGCTCCGCGCCATCGCAATGTTGGCGATCAGTGTGCCGATGAGTGCTTACGCGTTCACCGGCGCGGACCTGGACCGTCTGTGCCAGCGCACCGATGTGAAATCGCGCGTGTCGTGCGAAGCCTACATCGAAGGTGCGGCGGATGGTGTGTTCAACACGATCGAAGCCATCGGCGGCACGACAGGGCCGCGTGTTGGGCAGTACTTTTGCTTACCCGACAACGTGAAAGCGGCGGAGTTGACCGACGCGGTACGCAAGTATTTGGCAAATACGCCAAACGCAAAGGACTACAACGCCAGTACAGTCGTCGCACTGGGGCTGGGCAAGAGCTATCCATGCTCGACAGACAAGTGATGGAGCGTTGGTGAACTGGATTGAACTGATCAGCAACATTGCTGCTGCGCCGCTGCATTCGTGGACCGGCCTGATCGTCGTTGCCGCAATCACGGTGGCGTGCGTGCGCGCGGTGCACTGGGTCGGCGCCCGGATCATGCGCCGCGTGACGCGCCCGTATCCGATCCTGGCTGTCGTGATAGGGGCGATCGAGTGGCCATCGCTTTACGCGCTGGCGATGCTGGCTATTGAACTGGTGCTGCACGAGGCGCCGGACGAGTTGGCGTTGATCCGCGTTGCGCGCGACGTTGGTGGCCTGACGTTGATCGGCATGCTGACGCTGTTGGCCGTACGTTCGGTTGCCGGCGTGGGCGATGCAATCGTCGCCGCGAACCCGCTGGACACGGCCGACAACTTGCATGCGCGACGCATCCACACGCAGACGCGCGTGCTCGCCCGGTCAGTGATGACGTTGATCGTGATGCTCGGCATCGCGTCGATGCTGATGATGTTTCCCAATGTCCGGCAGGTCGGCACGAGCCTGCTCGCGTCGGCGGGCGTCGCCGGTCTGGTTGCCGGTATCGCGGCGCGCCCGGTGCTGGCTAATATGATCGCTGGGTTGCAGATTGCACTGTCCCAGCCGATTCGGCTCGACGACGTAGTGGTGATCCAAGGCGAGTGGGGGCGGATCGAGGAGATTACCGGCACCTACGTTGCCATTCGAATCTGGGATCAGCGGCGGCTGATCGTGCCGCTGCAGTGGTTGATCGAAAATCCGTTCACAAACTGGACTCGCAACAGTTCGCAAATCATCGGCACGGTATTCTTGTTTGTCGACTATAAGATGCCATTGCCGCCGTTGCGCGAGGAACTGTCACGTATCGTCAACAATGCGCCGGAATGGGATGGGCGCGTCCAAGTATTGCAAGTCACCGACGCAACCGATCACGCGATGCAATTGCGGGTACTGGTCAGCTCGAGTGATTCGGGCTTGAATTGGGATTTGCGTTGTCGCGTGCGAGAAGGATTGATTGCGTTTATCCAGCGCTACTATCCGGAATGCCTGCCGAAGATGCGGGCGGACCTGTCCACTGAGCGTGAACGTGCACTGCAGGCCGAGCCGCAGCCGATGCGCGAGGCCACGCCACCGGAGGCGTCCAAGACCGTCGCCCATACGGAGGCTGACCCGGTGGCGATGCGTCGCGACGGTTGACGCGCATTCAGTGAACCGCAGCGGCGCGTCGTTGGTCATAACCGACATGTCCCATTCAGAACCTGACGGAGAACAAGCGAATGAGCCGGCTGGTCGTAGTGTCGAACCGCGTCGCAACCCCCACTGAGAGCAAGGGATCCGCTGGTGGACTCGCCGTTGGCGTGTTCGGCGCGCTAAAGGATGCGGGAGGGGTCTGGTTCGGTTGGAGTGGCGACATAGTCGGCGAAACGGGGGCAAACGCCGTGCCCACGCTCGTGGAGGATGGCAAGGTCACGTTCGCGACCGTCGGGCTGACGCGCAAGGACTATGACCAGTATTATCGCGGTTTCTCGAATGCGACGCTGTGGCCGGTTTTCCACTATCGCAATGACCTGGCCGTCTACGACCGCACGGACTATGCAGGATACCTGCGCGTGAACCGGTGGCTTGCGCAAAAGCTACTGCCTCTGCTGCGGCCTGACGATGTGATCTGGGTCCACGATTATCACTTGATCCCATTCGGCGACGCGCTGCGCCAGCTGGGTGTGCAGAACCGGATCGGTTTTTTTCTGCATATCCCGTTTCCATCGCCGCAGATTATGCTGAACATCCCGCCGCACGACGAACTGGTGCGCGCATTGTGTAGCTATGACGTGGTGGGTTTCCAAACCGCGGTCGATCTGCGTGCTTTCGCCGATTATGTCGAGCGGCACGCGCATGGCAAAGTGTGGGACAACGGTCGAATCGAGGCATACGGGCGCGTATTGCACGGCGCTGCCTACCCAATTGGGGTTTTCCCCGATGACATCGCTGAGCAAGCGCGTCGCCACGAGAGTCGGCAACACGTGCTGGAACTGAAGCAGAGTTTGGAAGGGCGCAAGCTGATCATGAGCGTGGACCGGCTCGATTACTCGAAGGGGCTCGTCGAGCGTTTCCGGGCATTTGAGCAACTGCTGGAGCGTGCGCCGCACTGGCGCGGCAACGTTACACTCGTTCAGGTGGCGCCGCCCACGCGCTCGGACGTCCAGTCGTATCAAGAAATTAGGCAGAACCTCGAATACGAGGCCGGCCGGATCAACGGCCGGTTTTCCGGCTTAGACTACACGCCGATCCGATATTTGAACCAGCGCTATGACCGTTGGAAGCTGATGTCGCTATTTCGCGAGTCACAAATCGGCTTGGTCACGCCACTGCGTGACGGAATGAATCTGGTGGCCAAGGAGTATGTTGCCGCCCAAAATCCGGACGATCCTGGCGTGCTGGTCCTGTCGCGCTTTGCTGGCGCAGCGCTGGAGTTGCCCGGCGCGCTGATCATCAACCCGCACGATATCGTCGGCATGTCCGAAGCCCTTGAGCACGCGTTGGCGATGCCACTGGTGGAGCGACAGGAGCGCTACCAGACCAACATGCAGAACCTGCGCGATAATGACCTGGGCGTCTGGCGCGACACCTTCATCGCCGATTTGCGCGGACACGCACGCGCGGTGCCGGGGCAGCATTGACCGGCCACCGCGCGGATGTTTCGCGAGTGTAACGGCGATCTGAAGTCTCAATATCCAACGCTAAAATTTGCAATATCCGGCGGCGTGGGCGGGCGTCGCGCTCGATTGTCAACGACACCGGGCCGAGCACGGCAGGCGCCTGTACTGCGGTGGCTGCGTGGTGAAACATCGCGCAAAAGTGCGCGTGCAGTCAAAAGTGTGGCTTGCAGTGTGTCATACTGGCGCGCTCGGTTGCAGGCCCAATAACCGCATCACCGCAGGGATTTTCAGATCGGAGACAAGCATGAGGATTGCCCAGATCGCGCCACTTACCGAGTCTGTGCCGCCCAAGCTGTATGGCGGCACGGAGCGTGTCGTTTCGTATATCACCGAAGCGTTGGTCGATCTCGGCCACGATGTGACGCTGTTCGCCAGCGCAGACTCGAATACCCGGGCCAAGCTCGTACCGGTCTGGCCGCGGGCGCTGCGGCTCGATCCTGCCATTCGCGACCGGATCGCTCCACATATGCTGTTGATGGAACGGGTGCGGCAGCAAGCGAGAGAATTCGACGTGCTGCATTTTCACATGGACTACTACTCGTTCTCGCTGTTCGGCCGCCAGGACACGCCCTTTATCACTACACTGCACGGGCGGCTGGACCTGCCAGAGCAACAGCCGATCTTTGACACCTTTTCGAGCGCGGCGGTCGTCTCGATTTCGGACGCGCAGCGCGAGCCGCTGCCGCAGGCGAGGTGGCTGACGACCGTCTACCATGGTCTGCCCGAGAGGCTGTACACGCCGCAGCCCGTGCAACCGCAGTACCTGGCGTTCCTTGGCCGGATATCGCCGGAAAAACGTGTTGATATCGCGATCCGGATCGCCGGGCTCTGCGGCATGAAGATTCGCATCGCCGCCAAAGTCGACGCGGCCGACCAACAGTATTTCGAGCGCGACATACGGCCATTGCTGGCGCTGCCGCACGTCGAGTTCATTGGCGAGATCGCTGACGAGCAAAAAGCGCACTTCCTGTCCGGTGCACATGCGCTACTGTTTCCGATCGACTGGCCCGAGCCGTTCGGCCTGGTGATGATCGAGGCGATGGCTTGCGGCACGCCGGTCATCGCGTTCAACCGCGGTTCGGTATCCGAGGTGATCGATGAGGCGCAGTCTGGCTTTATCGTAGAAGACGAAATCAGTGCGGTCGCGGCAGTCAACCGCC
This sequence comes from Mycetohabitans sp. B2, assembly GCF_021733735.1. Taxonomy (NCBI): domain Bacteria; kingdom Pseudomonadati; phylum Pseudomonadota; class Betaproteobacteria; order Burkholderiales; family Burkholderiaceae; genus Mycetohabitans; species Mycetohabitans sp. B2. The sequence goes on along the minus strand of NZ_JAHKSP010000034.1, from coordinate 13,813 downwards.
TTGGCACGTTGTCGCGTGAACGCGTGCGAGCGTGCTTCGAGCGACGCTTCACGTCGCGCCGCATGGCGCAGCAGTACGTAGAAGCCTACCATGCGGTCGCGCGCGCGCAGCGGCGCGCGCGCTTCAAAGTCATCGATAGCGGCGCGGCGCCGCCCAAACAACACCACGCGGCGGACGCGGCAAGCTAACAACGCTGCGGCGCCGCCTAGCAAGACGTGTCGCCGTCGCCGACCCGCCGGGCGGCCTGACTGGGCCACGGGCCGTGCGTTGAACCACCACACGTCAATGCAGCTTGTCGCCGAACAAGCCAAGCAGGCCGATGATGATCAGATACAACGCGACAATGATATTCAACAGTCGCGGTATCAACAGGATCAAGATGCCAGCGCTTAGCGCCGCTACCGGGCCTGCTGTCACGGTCAAGCTCATGAGCGCGTGCGGCTCAAAGCTTCAGTTTCGTCACCTTCGTGCCTGCCAGCGATACGCCAGCCATCAGGCCCGCGTTCGTCAGCACGAACGCCTGCACCGGCGCGGTGGCCGTGGTGGTATCGATGTTGCCGTTCACGCCGACCTTTAGCACCGCGACGGTTGCATCGGCGCCCACAGCCCAGCCTTCGCTGTTGCGGAACTTGTCCAGCGAGTCCTGCGTCATGAACAGGAAAATCAGCGCCTTGGATTGGGCACCAGCCTGCAAGCCGAACGAGCCCGTTGCGGTACTGTAGTAGCCAGCCGTCTGGCTACCGATACGCAGCGCGCCTTCGCCATACTGTCCCCCGACGATGAAGGCTGCGGACACGACGGACGGGAACACCAGCACGCCACGGGCCTTCGCGACCAGCTCCCGCGAACCGTTGGCGGTAGTATAGAGGCGCGCCAACGTTTCATTGACCGAAGTATTGATGCTCTGGCGCTTGCTGGCGTTGCCGGCTGCCGTCGACGCAGAAGTCTGGGTGGTCGTCGTGCAACCGGTGAGCGCGAGGCCGCTTGATGCGAGCAGGGCGGAGGTCGTCACTATGAACTTTCTTCTTTCCATCTCATTCTCCTAGGTTGCTTTCGGGGGACTACCATGACATTGAAGCATGGAGCGGGCCAACTGCGTAATGGTTCCCCAAAACCACCCGGAGCGCAATACGGGACCCTCAACGGGCTTGCGCCTTAACTGTCGATTCCACGGGGCCTGGTATGGGGGCCGATTCTGACACGGTAGGGTGGGCGGGCGCCGATGGACCAGACGACGCGGACGAGGCAGTCGTTGTGCGCGTCGGCCGCTTGGGCGACGGGCGTCGCAATGCCAATCGCACGAATAAGACAACCAGGCCGACAGCGAAGATAAACGACGAAGGCACGACCCAGTAGCCGAAAATGGCTTGGCTCAGGTACGACAGCAGCGTGCGCCGGCGTCTCGCATACTCATCCTGAGCTGCTTGCAACGCCGGTGCATGCGCCGATACAATCGCGGCCGGGCATCCGGCTGCTCGGGCCTGCTCCGCGGTCCCGGCACAACGGCCGGCTGCGTCCACGGCACGCTCGGGCGCGCTGAGTTTCCAATCGTCGAGTGCGCGTTGCAGAGCGGTGCGGTTATAGGCCATCTCGACCTGGATCTCGTGAATCGTGATCAGCGCGACGGGCACTGCCCATGCAAATGTGGCGATCAGCCAGCGCCTGATCCAGCGGTTCGGTTTCCATGCCATCACGCGCCTCCGTGCGCATTGGGTGCGCGGTCACGAAACAACGGCGGCGGTCTACAGCGATTAGCCGGCCATTCGGCTTGAATAGGCCACCGTATCCCGATCATAGAGAATTCGACGGCGCTGCACACGGTGCACCGCACCATGAGCGGCCGCATCGACCGCGATGCGAGCCTGATGCGGCATGCGTCAGCCTGCCGGCTTGGCGCTCAGGCAACCTTTCATGAAGGCCTTGCATGGCGAGTTGGCAGTGCATGACATGCTGATGCGTGCCAATGACGCGCCGTACCAGTTTGTGCCGGTCAAGCACCTACCGGTTGTGTGCCGGTCCATACCAGGGTGTGCCGGCCAATATTGCAAAAATCCGACCGGTAAGTTCTGCAAAGCCGGTGTAAAGGTGTCCTATCGGGCGCCCCGGCCGACGGCCACGGCGGCATTCTGGCGTGGTGCGCAGGGTGTGGTTGGCACAGGTGGCGCAATGGCAGGCGTATGCCCCAGCACAGATTGCGGTGATTGCCTTCGTGTTGGAACAGGGTTTGCTTACTTAACGACCGCCGTGCTGCACGGCACTCTGTGGTGCAGCTTCCCTACTGTTCACTTGTCCAACGTCCGATTTCGCAATGGCATCGCAGCCTGTCCAGCCCTCCAGTTCCGTGTCATCCGCCACGGCCGCGGCCGGTGGGGCCCTTGCCCGACGTGGTTTGCGCGTGCTCGTAGTCGACGACGCTGAAGACGCTTGCGAGGGGCTGGCATTGCTGCTACAGATCGAGGGGTTCCAGGTCGAGGCAACGCTCGATGGTCCCACCGCAGTGGAATGCGCCACGCATTTCGCCCCACATATCGTGCTGCTCGACTTGGCGATGCCGCGCATGAGCGGCTACGACGTCGCGCGCCGTCTGCGCGGGCATCCGTCCACACGTGACGCGCTGATCATCGCATTGACGGGGTTGAGCGAGTTCGACGACATCGCCCGCAGCCGCGCTGCCGGTTTTGACCACCATCAGGTCAAGCCGGTGGACGTTGATACGCTGCTGTCGCTGATCGATCGCCACTTTACCACCCACGCGCCACAGCACTCCGGTTGTCAATGAACGGCGGCGGAGCCGAGCCAGGAGGAATATGCCCGAGCAACGCGCCGGCTCCCTTCCATACCATCACTGCCCGAAGTAACGTCGCATTGCGTAACAGCGTTTCGGCGGCAATGACACGCCGGCGCTGACACATCGGCCCGCGGCTCCGACACTAGGCGAGGGCTTGCACACGGACAATGCACCCGCCATGCGGCTCACCGCGACGCTGGACGCTGGCAGATCCGTGCCGCTCGATGCAATTGACGCCAAAAAGTAAAAAGGGGACGGGATGAATCCTTGTTCGGCGTCGATGTCGCGCTCAAGGCGCTTGCCGGACACCAGAAGCAAGGCGAGCTGTCGAGAATCGGCGGATTGATCATGCCGTGCGCCGGCACGCTGAGGCTGCTCGGACGACCGTATGCCCCGAGCAGTCGCAGTGACGCCGAGATTAGGGCATGCGCATGGTGATGCAGGAACTCAACCTGGCTGCCAAGCTTGAGCGTGGCCGAAAACCTGTTTCTGAAACGGCTGCCGCGCAACCCAGTGGGATGGATTGCCAAAGGGCGGCTGCGCGAGCAGGCGCGTGCCGCAATGACGCATGTGGGGCTCGATGCCATCGATCCGGATACGCCGATCGGTGCGCTGGGCATCAGCTGCCAGCAAATGATCGAGATCGCGCACAATCTGATCGGCGACTGCCGTGTGCTGATCCTAAACGAGCCCACTGCGATGCTAACCTCGCGCGAGGTCGACTTGGGCCCGCGCCGCATCGGTGCGCCCCGGCTAACCGCGACAGGCCTGAAGCGTGGCACCGCCGTGCGCGACGTGTCGTTCGACGTGCGCGAAGGCGAGATCTTTGGCATCAGCGGCTTGATTGGGCCCGGCCGTACCGTGCTGCTGCGCCTGGTTTTCGGCGTCGATCGCGCGAGCGCGGCACGATCGCGCTGGGCACGCCGCCGCGCGCTGTGTCGATTGCGTCTTAGCTTGATGCGGTGCAGCATGGCATCGCGCTGGTTACCGAAGACCGCAAGGAAGAGGGGCTGCTGCTAACGCAGTCGGTCTCGGCCAATCTGGCGTTGGGCAACCTGCAGGCAGTGTCGCGCCGTGGCGTCATCGATGCACGGCGCGAGTTGGCGCTCGCACGGCGCCACCGGAAACAGGCGCAAGCCAGGGCTGAAAGCAGGCCGATACCAATGTCATGACGACGTTGGTCAGCGAATGGTGCGGGAGCAATATTGTAGGGTTTCGATGTAGGGCGCGCCAGCGGTTAAATTGTTTCAATAAGCACCTACGCGCGGTTAGTGAAATTCTCCCAAAATAGGATTAGCATGAGTCTAAGGGCATGCCGATCGACTCGCCCGAGCGCGTGCCACGGCGTGTGCACCGCGGTGGTTGACCGGCAGCCCTCGTTGAATATCGGCGAGGAGGTGGTATGGATATTTACAACAGTTTCGCGACCCGCTTCGAAAAGACGAGAGAAGAAGAGTTCTCGTTGGAAGAGTATCTCGAACTGTGCAAGAACAATCCTGCCGCGTACGCCACGGCTGGCGAACGCATGTTGATGGCGATCGGGGAGCCGGAGCACGTGGACACCCGCAATGATCCGAGGCTGTCGCGTATTTTTGCCAACAAGGTCATCAAGATCTATCCGGCATTCCGCGAGTTCTATGGCATGGAAGAGGTCATCGAGCAGGTCGTCGCCTATTTCCGCCATTCTGCACAGGGGCTCGAGGAAAAGAAACAAATCTTGTACCTGCTCGGGCCGGTCGGCGGTGGCAAATCGTCGATCGCGGAGCGTCTGAAGCAGTTGATGGAGCGGGTGCCGTTCTACGCGATCAAAGGCTCGCCGGTCAACGAATCACCGCTCGGCTTGTTCGACTACGACGAGGATGGCCCGATCCTCGAAGAGCAGTATGGAATACCTCGCCGCTACCTGAAGAGCATCCTGTCCCCATGGGCTGTCAAGCGCCTGCACGAGTACAATGGTGACATCCGTCGGTTCCGCGTGGTCAAGCGCTACCCATCGGTGCTGCGTCAGATTGGCATTGCCAAAACCGAGCCGGGTGACGAGAACAACCAGGATATCTCGTCGCTGGTTGGCAAAGTTGACATCCGCAAGCTGGAGCAGTATGCGCAGGACGACGCCGACGCGTACAGCTACTCGGGAGGACTGTGTCTGGCAAACCAGGGCCTGCTCGAGTTCGTCGAAATGTTCAAGGCGCCGATTAAGGTGCTGCATCCGTTGCTGACTGCTACGCAGGAAGGTAACTTCAAGGGTACGGAGGGCTTCGGCGCGATTCCGTTTGACGGTATTATTCTTGCGCACTCGAACGAATCGGAATGGAAAGCATTTCGGAATAACAAGAATAACGAGGCACTGCTTGACCGAATTTTCATGATCAAGGTGCCATACTGCCTACGCTACTCGGAAGAGATCAAGATTTACGACAAGCTGATCCGGAACTCGTCGCTCGGTTCTGCCGTTTGCGCACCGGGCACGCTGAAGATGATGGCGCAGTTTGCCGTGCTGACGCGCTTGCACGAGCCGGAAAACTCGAGCCTGTTTTCGAAAATGCTGGTCTATGATGGCGAAAACCTGAAGGACACCGACCCGAAGGCGAAGTCGTACCAAGAGTATCGCGACTACGCTGGCGTTGACGAAGGCATGACAGGCATCTCGACGCGCTTCGCGTTCAAGATCCTGTCGCGGGTGTTCAATTTCGACACGGCCGAGGTTGCCGCCAACCCGGTGCACCTGATGTACGTGCTCGAGCAGCAGATTGAACGTGAGCAATTCCCACCGGAAGTCGAACAAAAGTACTTATCGTTCGTCAAGGAACTGCTAGCATCGCGCTATGCGGAGTTTATCGGCAAGGAGATCCAGACTGCCTACCTGGAATCGTATTCCGAATACGGCCAAAATATTTTCGATCGCTATGTGACTTATGCGGACTTCTGGATCCAGGATCAGGAGTTCCGGGATCACGACACCGGCGAGAGTTTCGATCGCGCGGCGTTGAACGCGGAATTGGAGAAAATCGAAAAGCCGGCGGGAATCAGCAATCCGAAGGATTTCCGCAACGAGATTGTCAACTTCGTCTTGCGCGCGCGCGCGGCCAATGGTGGCAAGAATCCGGCATGGATCAGCTACGAAAAGCTGCGTGTCGTGATCGAGAAGAAGATGTTTTCCAACACGGAGGAACTTCTGCCGGTTATCTCGTTCAACGCGAAGGGCTCCGCCGAGGAGCAGCGCAAGCATGAGGACTTCGTCAACCGGATGGTCGCTAAGGGTTACACGCCCAAGCAGGTCCGCCTGCTGTGCGACTGGTATCTGCGCGTGCGCAAGGCTTCCTGACGGCAAGCGTGCATAGCGTATTGGCGCCATGAGCAACGCGGCGTCTTGCGTACCGGGCGGTGTCGGCGCGGCGGCGAACATCACCGCGTGCTTTGCCGCGCCGCGCGCGGGCGGCGCCTTTCACGAGAGCGGGGGACGGTAACGTGCTTCATCAGATCATCGACCGCAGACTCGCCGGCAAGAATAAGAGCATTGCGAATCGCGAACGCTTCTTGCGGCGGGTCAAGCACTATATCCGCGAAGCGGTGTCCGAGGCCGTGCGCGACCGCAGTATCAAGGACATCCAGAGTACGAAGCGCATCACGATTCCGAAGAAGGATATCGGCGAGCCGATATTCCGCCACGCACCGGGCGGGCGGCGCGAAATCGTCCATCCGGGCAACACGGACTACGTGAAAGGCGACAAGATTCCGCGCCCGCCCAGCGGCGGTGAGGGCAGTGGGGGCGGGGGGCAGGCGAGCAACGAAGGCGAGGGGCAGGACGACTTCGTGTTTGAGTTGTCCCGCGAGGAATTCATGCAGTATTTCTTCGACGACTTGGAACTGCCGCGGTTGGTTAAGACGCACCTGATGGCAGTGCCAAGTTGGAAGAACCAGCGTGCCGGTTGGGCTACTGAAGGCACGCCGAACAACATCGACGTCGTGCGCTCATTGCGCAGTGCACTGAGTCGGCGCATCGCGCTCGGTGCGCCTTTGGTCAACCAATTGCGCGAACTCGAGGCACAGCTGGACGAGTTGAAGGATGATCCGGGTGATCACCGGGCCGAGATCAAACGGCTTGAGGACGAAATTCATCACCTGAAGGGGCGCATCTGGCGGATCCCGTTCATTGACCCATTCGATCTGCGCTACGTGAATCGTGTCAAGCATCCCACTCCGTCCAGCCAGGCGGTCATGTTTTGCTTGATGGACGTTTCCGGTTCGATGGACGAGCAGCGCAAGGACTTGGCCAAACGCTTTTTCATCCTACTATACCTGTTCCTGACGCGTAGCTATGAAAAGATCGAGGTGGTGTTTATCCGGCACCACACGCGTGCGGAAGAGGTCGACGAGGACACGTTTTTTCATGCGACCGAGAGTGGTGGCACCGTGGTCTCTAGCGCGTTGGAGTTGATGAAGAAGATCATCGACGAGCGCTACTCGCCGACGGAATGGAATATTTATGGCGCACAGGCATCCGATGGTGACAATTGGACGGATGATTCGCCAAAATGCCACAAACTGCTAGAAAACGACATCCTGCCGAAAACGCGGTATTTTGCGTATATCCAGGTGGCCCCGGAAGTGCAGAACCTTTGGTTCGAATACAGTAAGCTGGCTGACGTAGTACCTCATTTCATGATGAAAAAGGTCGATGATGCGGCAGATATCTATCCGGTGTTTCGTGAATTGTTCGAAAAACAGGTGGACGTATGAACTCCAACCCGAAATCTCGCAAGTCGGGCAAGGAACCTGTCGCGATGCTCGGTGACGATGCTAACGGGGATGCTCGCATGCGACCGAGCGACCATGGCAATGGTCGCCAGCCATTGCCGAATCCGTCGGACTGGACCTTCGAGTTAATCGAGCGCTATGACGCTGAAATTGCGCGCGTGGCAGAGCACTATCAACTCGACACCTATCCGATTCAGCTAGAATTGATCAGCGCCGAGCAGATGATGGACGCATATGCGTCGGTCGGCATGCCGGTTAATTACCGGCACTGGTCTTTCGGCAAGCACTTTCTTGCGACCGAGAAAAGTTATCGGCGCGGCCAGATGGGGCTGGCATACGAAATCGTCATCAATTCGAATCCCTGCATCGCCTATCTGATGGAAGAAAACACGATGACGATGCAGGCACTTGTGATCGCGCATGCCGCCTACGGCCACAATTCGTTCTTTAAAGGCAATTATCTATTCCGGCTGTGGACCGATGCTCACGCGATCATCGATTACCTAGTTTATGCTAAGCACTACATTGCCGAATGCGAGGAGCGCTACGGCTTGGACCGCGTCGAGGAGTTGCTCGATTCATGCCATGCGCTGATGCACTACGGCGTGGACCGCTATAAGCGTCCCCAAAAGCTGTCGCTACAGCGGGAGCTGGAACGGCAACGCGAGCGCGAGGCGTATTTGCAGACGCAGGTCAACGAATTATGGCGCACACTGCCAGCGCGCTCAAAGCCCGAAACCGTGGACGATGCGGATGACGCCCGCTATCCGCCCGAGCCGCAGGAAAACTTGTTGTACTTTGCTGAAAAGAATGCGCCGCTATTGGAGCCGTGGGAGCGCGAAGTCATACGAATCGTGCGCAAGATCGGGCAGTATTTCTATCCGCAGCGGCAAACCCAGGTGATGAATGAGGGCTGGGCCTGCTTCTGGCACTACACACTGCTCAACACGCTGTACAGCGAAGGCAAGCTAGCTGACGGCTTCATGCTCGAGTTCCTGCATTCGCACAGCAATGTCGTCTATCAGCCACCGGTGACCAAACCGTATTACAGCGGGATCAATCCGTATGCGCTTGGGTTTTCGATGATGACGGACATTCGTCGCATCTGTGAGCAGCCGACCGACGAGGATCGGCGCTGGTTTCCCGAATTGGCGGGCCGCCCGTGGCTTGAAGCGCTCGACTATGCGATGCGCAACTTCAAGGATGAAAGCTTCGTTGCCCAATATTTATCGCCGTCATTAATTCGGGACATGCGGTTGTTCTCGATCCTGGACGACGATTCGAAAGAAGCCTTGGAAATCTCCGCGATCCATGATGAAAGCGGCTACCAATACGTCCGGCAGGCGCTGTCGCGCCAATATGATATTCATCACCGCGAGCCCAATATCCAAGTATGGTCCGTGAACACACGAGGTGACCGCAGCCTCACGCTGCGTCACTTCATGACCGACAATCGGCATCTGGGCAGCGACACCGAAGAGGTGCTCAAGCACATGGCGCGGTTGTGGCAATTCAATGTGTACTTGGAAAGCGTCGATGAAAACGGCGCTGTGCGACGACGCTATGAATGTCCTTACGTTGCGCCGGCGGTGCGGGTCTAGGGTCGGCCGGCTGCTTCACCGCGCGAACCGGCGCGCGGCTACAGTGGCTTAACGGCCAACAACCCATCTTGGCGGGGAGGCTGGCCTCTAAGCGTCATCTAAGCTCACCATCGTATCATAGCGTGGTGGCGGCTCTTTGCGTGGGTCGACCGTTTTACCGTACGTTGCCCGGAAGTCGTTAAATGCGGCATAACCTTCGCGAGCGTAAGGATTGGGTCTAGCGTTGCGCCAAGCGTTAATAACCAGCTGGTTCTTTGGCGTCAATTCCAAGTTTAATACATCATCAAGCGGTTCTCGACTTGGATCGCCGTTCTTAGCCCATGCGCTAAAATGTCGTAACTGCGTTACATACTTCGCTGACTTGGTGTTGGAACTGCGCTGAAGATATGTATTAATTAATTCTTCAGATCTTGTGAGACGCTGCTTCGGCCTGAGGTTTAGCACCGAGAAAGCCGGGTCACTCGAGCCAGCTTTTCCAGCCGCAACTTTAGTGGCCAGCCACGCGGTCGTACTCTCGTTGCGGCTATCGGTCGCACGCTTAGTCGTTTGTTCGGCCGAGCCGGTAGTCGCGGTTCTTGTACCCGTGTCGGCGCCCACGTTCCTTGCACTCGTGTCAGTAGGCGTTTCCTGGGCCATCGCATCGATACCACTTGTGCTGCTTTCGGTGGTTCTATTTGAGGACGCCATCGCGCCGGCCGGGCTCGACGATTTCAGCGCAAATTGACCCGACATCTGCTTAATAATGGATCGGGTGGGGTCAGCGCTTTTCTTTCTTTTGGTAACGCGGCCGTCTTGATCTGCTAGCGTACCTAGCCGGGCATTGGGCTGTATGTTGCTAGGCTGCACGTTGGCTTCTTTCTGTTTTTCCTCGTGAGCGCGCGGTGGGACGCTCGTCGGGTCCAGCATGTCATTGATACGCATTTTCCCTCGCAAGAGCAGGCGTGTATAACATTGACAATACGCACCATCTTTATGATCGAGTGCCTAAAAGCGAAGTGTGGGGGTGGATTTCCGAACAACCGCTTGCTGTGTTGATCCAGCCGGCCCATGGCCCCAAACAGAAGCCAACAGACGAGCCATCAGCGCCGCGGCATGTTGTGCGGAGTCATAAAAATGTTCTCATTTAGCATAATGAGCCTATGGCCCGATGAGGTTGCCATCTATTGTTTTATTTTCTGGTGAGGAGCCTTATTTATGATCTTTGCTTTAGAGGAAATAAAATCAATATGGGGCATCTGTAGTCCCATCCCAATGCCGATATAAGCGCCGATTGTACTTTCGTTTAGCAAGGAATTTTTTGACCAATCCACTGCATCGGCATAATCTGCACAGCCAACTGCAAACTCCATGGCAATAGAGTTGTAATCATATTTTCCAAATAAACTAAAATACTCATCTGTCACATCCATGTCACCCACTATAATTTTCTCGGCAATATTATTTTTTATTATTATTTTATTTTTTCCGGTAGAGCAGCGCTCCATAAGATTTTGAAGCGGAACACAAAATTTCGCTTTTTGATCGGCGTTATTGCATAAAAATATAATGCCATCAAAACAAAAAATTCCATCTAAAGTGAAACTTGGCTTTCTGTTAATTAAATTTATTATAGATGCTTCAAGGAATTCGGCTACGGAATAGAGGTAGCCAGCCTCCACCACATCCGAGTTATTTACAACCAAAACTTCTTCGCCAAATTGGCAAAAAATACTTTCGCCTTGCGACCCAAACTCAACGCAATGCGTTGAAAGCATATCTGCATATGCTTCCGCTCGCCTTTTTAGTGCATCATTAAAACGCACTGACAAAAGTTTGGTTAGGGCATAGTCAATGGTTTGTGGCGAGCAGCCTGACTTAACCATTGACAGATGCATTACCGTGGATTTACAAACATCCCATAAATATTTTAATTTGTCATAGGTTTCGTAAGTTGAGATTAAAAGAAGCGCAGTATTTTGGTGGCTTGAAAAATCAAAATCTTTAAAGTCCATGGCTTCAAAGCCATGTTTTTTTGCAATTTTTGCGCTTTCAATTGTATCTGTAATAATCGGTATGCAGCGTGAAATTAATTCATGAAAATAGAATTCAGCTTTCATTTGCTCCTGCCATTCATCAATATTTGGAGCCAAGCTTGATCACATTTATTTTGATAATGTAATGACTGTTTAGGTCCCGGCTGCACCCATAACGCGTGCTCGTGACGCGATGAAATCGATATGCGGCATTTGCATGCCCATTCCAATACCAATATGCAATCCTAGTGTGCCTTCATTAATCACGGAATTTCGATTCCAGTCTACAGGCTCTGGATAGTCAACACAGCCAAGCGCAATCTCCATTGCGGTCAAGCCTTGCTCAAGCTTGCTAAACATGCTGACAAATTGTTCGGTAACATCCACTCCACCAATTAGAATCGTTTCGGCAATGCTGTCTTTGAAAAAGATGGCATTATTCCCAGCGGTACAATTCTTCATCAACTCGGTCAGTGCATGTCCAAACTTTTGTTTTAATTCTGCATTATTGCAAAGATAAATCATGCCGTCAAAACAAAATTTACCGTTTACAGTAAAACTTGTTTCCTTTCCCGCAATATTAACAACTGAAGCCTCAAAGAACTCTGCGATGGAATACATCCAACCGGGCTCCATTTTGTCTTCGTTGTTAGCGATCAACACATTATCGCTAAATTTGCATGTCAACTTTTGACCTTTTGACTCGAGCTCGATGCAGTTCGCACACAGCATATCCGCGTATGCGTTCTTTCTCACGTTGAGCGTGCTTGGAAAAGGCGCAGTCAAAAGCTTGGCCATTGAATAATCAATTGTTTCAGCAGAGCAGTCGAATTTAGCCAGCGCCAGATGCGCCAGGGTAGCTTTTGCCGTGTTCCACAAGCCTTGTAGTCTTGTATGCGTTTCGTAGTTGGTGATCAGCAAGAGAGCGGTGTTGGAAGGCGACGAGAAATCAAAGTCATCATAGTCGATCGTGATAAAGCCATGCTTTTTTGCGATCTCCGAGCCAATAGCTGCATCAGTCACAACTGGTAGACGACGTGTGGCGAGCCCTTGAAAATAATCGACAGCGTGCATATTACCACCCTCTTATTTTAAAATTATAAGCTGGCTGGAGAGCAAGATGACCCTCCAGCCGCTGCACTACTGCACCTGCTTACCAGTATTTATTTTGCGTGGTGCGACGCTCTTCAATACTCACCGGACGTGCATTCACTTTTTGCGTTTGGTTCATAGTAGCACCTCATTAAGGTTGTTGTGAAAAGCCTGCCAGAATATTTTACGGCTAGGCATCATTAAACTAGAACAAAGATTGCAAAATTGCAAGGCGCTAATAAAATTTTCTCTTTTCTATAAATTTTGGTCCGAAAAAATAAATATCTAATATTTTGTTTCCCTTATTGAAATAGTGGGGTTTAAAAATTTTATAAATTTCAATGGTGATGGACTTAGCGTGAGGCCGTCAGGGCGTGGGAATCGAGGTTAAAGTGGGTAAATGCCTTCCGCGCTGGCCTACGGAGCCGGCCGGGCTGTTCCTGTGCTACGGACCCTCGGGCAGGGGCGAAGGCGCCCTCATGCCCATACTCTTCGATACAGGTACAGGTCTTTCGACCAGGTGGCGAGGTTCTTCCAGATTTTCCGGGGTTGCGTGCCAACGTGCTTGGCGGCTTCTTTGACCGCCTTGACCACCACTGGCACAAGAACCTCATCCAGGATGACCGAGAGCTGCGATTCGCATCCTTGGGGGATCTGTCCCGTTAGAAATCGGTACAGCCGCATGTCAAAGCGTTCGCCAGCAGAGATGCTCAGTCAGATGCCATTTGTAGCTGACGTTCGCACTCACGGCCGTCTTGTAAAGGCTTTTCTGTTCCGGCCATCGCTTGATCGTCAATTCGATACCGAGCGCGCTGAGTAGCGCGATCAGCTTGTTGATGCCCAGATCCTTTAACTTGCCCGTCAGGCCTTTTTGAGGCGCTCGGCAGTGAACTGGTGCGCGCCTGCCGCCTCAGGCCTGCACACCAACTCCGCGTTCACCCAACGACATAACCGAAATGAACATGGGTGCGTCGCCAGCAAGCTTGATTACGGTTTGCAGATCAAGCGTTTTTGCAGCCAATGCAACCCAAATGCAACTGTCAAAGACATGAAGGCACCATGATGAAGACAGCGACACTCCCAGCACTGCGTGTCGAGCCCACGCTACGACACGCAGTGGAAGACGTGCTGAACGAAAACGAGACACTATCGGCGTTTATGGAGTCGGCCCTACGGGCCGGTGTCACGCATCGACGGCTGCAGCGAGCCTTTGAGCAGGACTTGGATGCGTCTACCCGCGCGCTCGACGCGATCCATCGGGGTGTCGACGTACTGCGTACCTTTCCGTTTACGTGCCGCAAGGCTGAAGGGGAAAATCCGTTCCTGCGCGAATTGATTGTATCGTTTGACTCATCGGGTTATGTAATGCTGTTCGAGATTGAGGAAGGACGCACGGTCACGATCCTCGCGGTACATTCGCAACGGGAAGAAGACTACTATCGATGGGTTATGGGATCATCCTTTATAATTTGACATAACGTGAATTATCGCATTTTAGGGCTGTAGCGGCTACGTTGTAATGTCCGCTTTTGGCTAAGTTCAAATGTCCGCTTTTCGGTTCA